>CAMWOK010000199.1 GCA_947175845.1 uncultured Lachnospiraceae bacterium
ACCCAGGCACAGGGTGGAGCAGCGAGAAGATGGTCACGGACATAATCACTATCTCGCAGATGACGCCGGGGCCGCTTGCAGTCAATACGTCGACCTTTGTGGGGCTTCAGATTGGCGGAGTGGCGGGGGCGCTGGCGGCGACGGCGGGCTGTGTGCTGTGCGGGGTGATCCTCTCGCTGGCACTGTATTCGTTTTTTCGGACACACCAACAATCTGTCTATGTGCTGGAGGTGCTCAACGGGTTGAAATCCGCTTCGTCCGGGCTGATCCTTTCGGCGGCATGTACGATTTTGCAGCTGGCGCTGTTTGGGGCTGGCAGCGCCCGGTCCGGTTTTCGGCTGCCGGACTGGACGGCGCTGTGTCTGTTTCTGGGGATGCTTTTTGCGCTGCGAAGGTGGAAGATAAATCCGATCGTAGTCATGCTGATAAGCGGCGCAGCCGGGCTGGTGTGTTACTGATTACTTTCGGGTCACGGATTTGACCAGCAGCATCATAGGGCGGCGCAGTTCGTCCCGCATTCCGGGGAGGTGCAGCATTTCCTGAGCGGGCTGTGCCTCCTCGACTGCTTCCAGCGCAAATCCATTGTTGAGCAGTCCCATCAGGATCTGGGTGAGGGTGTGGTGCTGCTTGGTTACATCACACCCCAGAAAGTGTGTGTTTCGCGCCCCGGGCACAAAGTAGTCGTCTATCGGCCAGCACTGGGGCGTTCCGTCTGCGTGATACATCCAGTCCTGTCCAACCCCTGCGGTAAAGACGGGATGTTCGATATTAAAGAGGAACGTTCCGCCGGGCGTCAGCGTCCGATGCACATTGCAAAACAGCGGTTCGAGATCCCGGATGTAATGCAGCGCGAGGTTGGAGACGACGCAGTCCCACCCGTTTTCCGGGTACGCGTAGTCCTCGATTCCACAGACCTGATACTGGATTCTGCGGTCGGCATTCCGCGCCTGCGCCTTCCGGATCATTTTTTCGCTCACGTCGATTCCGAGCACCTGCACAGCGCCGCGCTCCACAGAAAAGCTGCAGTGCCAGCCATAACCGCACCCTAGATCGAGCACGCGCTTCCCGTCAAGCGGCGGAAAAAGCGGCCTGAGCTGATGCCATTCCCCGGCGGATTTCAGCCCGTCCACACTGCGGGGCATCTGTGCATATGCTGCAAAAAACTGTTCGTTGTCGTATTCGTTTTTCATGTCTGTACTCCTCCACTTGTGCGGTTTCGCAATTTTTATGGTTTTATCATAGTATGGCGGCGCGGCAATGTCAAGGAGGGGAAATTTCGGGATGCGAAGAGAACAATGGGTATACAAGAGCGGAGAAAGATAAAGAGCTGTCAATTGGAAATAAAACGGATAAAAACAGTTAAATATGGAAACAAAACGGTTGACAAACGGTTGGATATTGGATACAATACAATCAGATACAGGCAGAACACATATTTCCTACAGCGCAGATTCCTGTGCGGGTTACAGACAATGATTGGGGGACGGTCATGACATTGGAGGAGATGCGGCAGAAGAAGCAGCAGAAGGGTTACAGCTATGCCCAGATTTCGGAGTTGTCCGGCGTGCCGCTTGGCACAGTCCAGAAGATTTTTTCGGGTGAGACAGCACATCCCCGCTTTGCCACGCACATGGCATTGGAGCGTGCGCTGAAGGATTCGGACGACAGGATGCTGCTGCGTGACGGCGCTGTTTATTCCTGTGGAAGCCAACCGGGGAAAAAGCAGGGCGAGTACACGATAGAGGACTATTTTGCCACACCGGAGGAAATCAGGGTGGAGCTGATAGACGGCGTGCTCTATGATATGGCTGCGCCCACATTTGACCATCAGAAGATTGCCGGCGAGGTTTACAGGCAGGTTGCCAATTACATACTGGACAGCCAGGTTGCGTGCGAGGCGGGAATAGCGCCCATAGATGTACAGCTTGACTGTGATGACAGGACGATGGTGCAGCCCGATGTCCTGATCCTGTGCAACAGTGAAAAGATACTCAACGGGAGGGTGTTCGGCGCGCCGGATTTTGTGCTGGAAGTCGTTTCGCCGTCGACAAAGAGGAGGGACTATTTTAAAAAGCTGGAAAAATATGAGCATGCCGGCGTGCGCGAATACTGGATTCTGGACCCGCACAAGAAGCAGCTGTATGTCTTTTTCTTTGAGGAGGATATCTATGCCCGGATGCATGATATGACACAGCCGGTTCCGGTTCACATCTGTGAGGGAGCGCTGCAGATTTATTTTGACCACATTTTAAAGTGGTGTGAGGAGCTTTGAATGGGATGGTGCGGGGAGTTGCCAAAGATGACAGAGACAGCCCTATTCCGTGTGGTCAGGTACACGGAAATAGACAAAGAAGAGTATCCCCGGCGGTTACGGACAATCGTAAGCCCGCCTGAGGGACTGTACTACAGCGGCGATATCCGTATCGCCAATCAGAGGCAGGGGATTGCGGTAGTCGGCAGCAGGCGTGTGTCAAAAAGCGGGATGGAGATGGCATATCACATAGGATATGCGCTGGGCAAAAAAGGATTTAACGTGGTCAACGGGCTTGCGCTGGGCTGTGACACACATGCCCTGTACGGCGCGCTTGCGGCGGGCGCAGCGTGTGTCGCGGTCCTGCCCTGCGGCCTGGAACGGGTTGTCCCGCATTCCAACAGGGGACTTGCGCAGAGAATTGTGTCGGGCGGCGGCTGTCTGGTCAGTGAATATCCGCCGTCAGCGCCTGCGCAGCGGTACCAGTATGTGCACAGAGACCGCATCCAGAGCGGACTTTGCGGCGGTGTGATCGTGATAGAGGCGGCGATTGACAGCGGCACAATGCACACAGTCCGGTACGCCATGAGGCAGGGGCGCCTTCTGGCGTGTGTGGACAGCCGTCTGGTGCAGGATGCCTCCGGGAATCAGTGGATGGAAAGGCAGGGCGGCGTGCGCGTGATTCGGGATACAGAGGATCTGGACCTGTTTCTTGCAAAGGTACAGCGCCCGCCAGCCTGTAGGCAGATACGGATGGAAGATGGCATTTAAGAAAGGAAAAGCTGCGATGGGAGTGCTGTTTTCATGGCAGCGGGGTGTGGGAAGTGAATTTTGAATTGTTTCAGACATATGCAAAGGTGTTTCATCTGGATGAGATACGGGTGATCGGCAAAGAGATCTGGCTTGACGGCGCGTGTGTCCACATCGTTGGAACAGGGCGCAAAGAGGAATGTGGCAGTGAGAGAACCGTTCTTTATCTGCTGGAAGAGCAGCCAGAGGAAGACAGGCCAGAACAGACCAAAAGGGAGTTTTTGATGAACTTTGCCGCCGTGACAAAAGCGATGTGTATCCGTGAAATCGAGATTGGCGGGGAGCGCCTTGTGCTGCAGGGCGGCAGTGCGGGGAACCTGTCGCAGACGGAGTTTGCTAAAGCGCATCTCCTGTTTCGGCAGATGATTGAGCAGGGGTGGCACATAGCGGAAAATTCCCCGTTTTACAAGATGGACTGGAAGCGCATCAGGCTGGTCGAGCTGCAGCTGGAGAACTCCGTTGAAGTGCAGCTGGCAGGAAGTGTCAGAAAGCTGACAGTGGGACCGACGAGCAGGGATTACATTGTGCGGGTTCCGGTGCGGTTGGAGCGGGGCGGCTCTGCAAAGCTGAGCGTTCCCCTGGAAAAAGGCGGAGAGGAAGTTGTGTGCTATATCAATCAGGTCACGCTGCTGGAACCGCTCGTGAAAGAGCGGGAGAAATTCAAGGATCCGCAGTACCGGGAGCGCATTCTGCAGCATGTCTCAGAGGAAGAGTATGAGACCATGAAAGACACAGCGCTGGATACCATTGCGCGGATGTGCCCGGAAGGAATGGGGTACTTCACAGTGGAGTATGAATGCACACGGGACAATTTCAGCGCACAGTTTAATGCCGCAGAGGAGCTGGACTTGGCATCGCCATCCGCGGGGACGACTGTGATAGGCGGCAGTTTTGGCGCCACATCTATCATTCTGCTTGGAAGCAGTCCCGCACAGGAGACGGGACCGCACGGGCTGCGCAGCAGGTGCGCGACAATTCAGTATGCGGTGCCCGCTGCGACGGAAGCGCTGGATGCGGAACTTTTCATGATGACAGAGATGATCCCCGAAAAAGAGTATTATTTTGACGCGGGGAAGTAAGTGAGAATACAAATTCTTTGGGAAAGTTCGCGGGAACAAAACACAAACTAAATTATGCTAAAAAGTAATAAAAATAAAGCTATTTTAAATTTTCAAAGTGTGTTATAATAAATAAAAACACATTCCCACGGACTGACTAAGGAGGTTGACTGAGACAAATGACAATACTGAGAGATTTATCCATGCTATGGTCCCTGCTGCACATACTGATCCTGTTTATGATGCTGTACCGTTCCCGATATACGCGGAAGAAAACACTTCTGCTCACGGCCTTTTCAATGGGGTTTCTGATTGTGTTAAACATGGCAGGGCTGGTTCTTTACGGGGCAGGAATCATGGGAAAGGTTTTCATACTGACCTGCACACTGCCGAGCCTGCTGGTATTCTGGTTGATTTCAAGGGATCGAAACGGAAGGTTTTTCTTTACGTTCTGCCTTGCGGATACCGTTGCGCTGTGGATCATATCAGTGACCAATGTGGCGGATTACTATTTTGGGGGCGGGCAGTACGTTCTGATGCTGATTGGCAGACTGGCGCTGTTTCCGCTGTTGGAGTGGGTGGCGGTGCGCTATATCAGGAAACCTTACATGGAGCTTCAGGAGGCGGTGCCAAACGGATGGGGGATATTTGCGGGGATGACGGCGCTCTATTACATACTGCTTGCCATCATGGGCAATTTTCCTGTGATAGTCACCGCAAGGCAGCAGGAGCTTCCAGCTTTTCTGCTGGTGCTCGTCCTGATGCCCATGACCTATGCCATAATTTTCACATCGCTGTACCGTCAGCTGCAGCTCTACCGGAGACAGCAGGCGGAGCGCATCCTGCAGGAGCAGAAGAACACGCTGGAGACGCAGCTTGAGAGCCAGCAGAATATCCGGCGCATGAAACATGACATGAAAGGGCACACCGTCACGCTCTCAGGTCTGCTCGCTTCCGGGCAGATTAAGGAGGCGCAGACATACTTAAAAGGGGTCGAGGAGGAAATGGATACCCTGCTGGGACAGTACTGCTCCAACCCGTATATCAACGCGGTGTTCATCCACTATGTCAGCAAGTTTGAGGAATTGGGCGCTGAGTGCAGGATAGAGATACAGGTTGGGGAGGAGACTCTGCCGCATATGGAGCTGTGCCAGATTTTGTCAAATGCGCTGGAAAATGCACACGGCGTCCTGAGGGGACTCGCCGCAGGAAAGCGGGAGATCTCCGTTCGGATGAAGTACAACAAGGCATATCTTCTGATATGCATCAAAAACAGCTGCATGGAAAATCTTCATGTGGAGCGGGGGACGATACCTGCCACGGACAAGAAAGGGAATGACCACGGATTCGGGCTGCCCACGATAAAGGAGGCGGCGGAGCGGCTTGGCGGAGATATGACCTGTTACACGGAAAAGGGCAGCTTTGTCCTCGAGGTGATGATTCCAAGCAAGGTATTTCAAGAGCGCTGTTAGCGCTCTGATGGCAGGAAACGCCTTTTAACAGTAAAAACAGCGGCTTTCTGGCTGTGAACCAGAGGCCGCTGTTTATGATATCAGCGGTAGTCATACAAGGTCTGTGCGATCAGAGCAGCGTGTTCTGGCGGGATGTCGTCCAGTATAAGTTTCTGGACAGCAGTTCCAATGGCAAATTCATAGCTGCGTATTGTGTATTTGGGGTCGGGGACGGTGGTGCCGCGCGTGCCCAGCAGGGGATGGCCTCCGGGTGAAAAGCAGAGATATACAGTATTTACATCCCTCACTGTGTTTGTGACAGCCACGACACGAGTCCACATTGCCGTAGCGACAGCCTTTCATCAGCACATTTTGGAAAATAATCCCTATTTATATTTTAC
>CAMWOK010000200.1 GCA_947175845.1 uncultured Lachnospiraceae bacterium
GCTGGGGGCAGGCTCTATTCTGGGCTCGGGGCAGCAGATTAAGGGGCTGACCTCTGCGGCGAGCATCTGGACCTGCGCGTGTATCGGGCTTGCGGTGGGCATTGGATTTCTCGACGGCGCGGTGATCCTCACGGCGGTGTGGCTTGCGGGCGTGCATCTGGTTCCGGTCATCGAGGGCAGAGTGTACAGATACTCGCGCTACCAGACACTCTATTTGGAGGTTGAGGACGGCAGGGCCATCACGAATGTGTCACGCCAGCTCAAGGAGGACAACTGTTTTGTGGACAGCTTTCACGTCGATAAGCCCAAGGCGAAGGGGCAGCATTTTCAGATTGTCGTGACGTTTCGTCTGCCGCGGAAGGTGTCCAGGGAGGAATATCTGGGGGTTTTACAGAGGTTGAAGGGCGTTTTGTATGTGGATGAGATATAAGAGTTCCTTAAATGAGTAAGGCGGGGAGAAAAGAATGGAAGAGATGAATCACGGGTATTTTGAGGAGGCATTGTCAAACTTTACGAAGGATTTCGCCTACGGCGGCGCGATCCGGCATCTGGTGGATCACGGGTACACGGTGGACCGGATCATCAGGGAATTTCATTATCCGATATCGCGCGGGGCGATCGAGAAGATTGTGAACGAGTATTTGGCGTCTAAAAAATAGTGTCTGAAATATGGGCGCTGACTTCCATCTGCCTGCTTTAGCAGGCGTACGAATCAGGACCATAATGCAGCAGGATGAAAACAGCGCAACAGATGTGGCGAAACTATTATAATTTCGGGAGGAATCCAGATGGCACTGACACAGTTTCAGAAGCTTGAATTGAACAAACGGGTGGACAAAATCTTTCACGCGCCCACGAACGCACCGGCGGGCGGACACCAGCCGGAGATCGCATTTGTGACGCCAATGTCAGGTGACAGGGCGTTTCTTCACAGTTCGGTGAAGGACGCCGCGGCATCCCTTAAGGCGCACGACAGGATGTTTCAGAATATGCGCAGCAATATGGTGTACTGGGGAGCTGACAAAATCACCTCAAAAGTGACACCAATGTCATTTATCCTGATGGGGCGGGCGTTTGAGGACGCGGTGGATCAGGCGGCGTCCGATGTGGATAAGTTTCCGCATTTTGAGGCGCTCTGTGCATATCTGAAGCTGTATCATGCCAGATGCCGCTGTATTCTTGTCTTTGTGGACAGCACCTGCGCAAAACTTGAAGCGCGGGGATATGACATTGCTGACACTGCGGCGGCGAAGCAGCATCTCAACCCATTTCTCAAGTATCGTCTGCTCATCGTGGCGAGGGATAAAATGATAACGGGAAGTGAGCTGATGATGCGGCTCTTATAACGTACGGGAAGCTGTGCGGGCAGAGGAGCCGGACTGATTCTGACAGCGCTGCTGTCTTAAAAAACAATAGCGGTGCAGATGTGTATATGGTATGATAAAAATTGTACAGGTTATTGCTGCACAGTTTGTGAACTACTTTTACAAAGTACAGGAGATTGCGATCGCGATGGAAAAGAAAAAGATAACCAATATAGAGGTAAAGCGAAAGAACCGGAATGATGTGTTCCGGTATATCTGCAAAAATGGGATGGTGTCAAACCCGGATATCTCCTACGCCCTGAAGATGAGCCTTCCGACAGCGACCCAGATTACGAAGGAACTGATCGAGGAAGGGCTTGTGGAGGAGCGCGGCGCGTTGGAGTCCACAGGGGGAAGACGGGCGAAGGCGCTGGCGGTGTCGGAGCATGTGGGTTCTGCAGTCGGTCTGGACATCACAAAAAACCACATCAGCCTGGTTCTCACCAATCCGGCTGGCAGGATTTTGAAATACGAGCGCATTTTTCTGCCCTACAGGGCAGGGGAGGAGTACTACCGGGAAGTGAATGACAGGCTGGAAACTTTTCTGGACGAGAGCGGGTGCGGCCGGCAGGAGATTCTGGGAATCGGCATCTCGTTTCCGGGAATTATCGATCTGGATAACGAGCTGGTTGCCGACTCGCATGTGCTGGGCGTGAAGTCCCTGCCATTTGCCTCTGTGAGCAAGTTCTTTGCCTATCCCTGCCATTTCCTGAATGACGCAAATGCGGGTGCTTACGCGGAGGGGATTCAGTCGGAGAGCATGGAGCGGTTTTTTTACCTGTCGCTGAGCAATACGGTAGGGGGGGCAGTGTACAGCGGCGGCAGGCTCGAGCAGGGCAGAAATTTCCGCTGCGGGGAGGCGGGGCACATGACTATTGTGCCGGACGGCGAAATCTGTTACTGCGGGAAGCGGGGCTGTCTGGATGCGTACTGCAGTGCGAAGTGCCTCTCAGACGGAAAGCCTGAGGATTTTTTTGAGCGGCTGGAAAGGGCAGAGCAGGAGGCAGTGCGGCTGTGGAACCGGTACACGACGTATCTTGCGATTGCGGTCAACAATATCCATATGGTTCTCGACTGTGATGTTGTTCTTGGAGGGTATGTGGGGAGCTGCATGGGTGCGCGCATTGCGGATATACGCCGCAAGGTATCGGAGAGAAATACCTTTGCGGAGGACGGTTGTTTTGTGAGATCCTGCCGGCACAAGACGGGGGCAGCGGCGCTGGGAGCCTCGCTGAAAATAATCGAACGCTTTTTGGAGCAGGTGTGATTGCACCATGATGCATGTGGAGATTCCGAAAATGGAGTCTCTTTTTTTGTGCGCGCGGCGCAGTTGTATATTTTTCATAAAAGCAGTCAAGGCGTTTTAAGGAAAACGACGAAAACAGAAGTATTTGTAAAAAAGACATTGACAGAAGGGATACCTGACTATAAAATGAAATACATAATAAAACTATTTAATAAAGTATTAACTAAAGTAACTTTTACACAAAACCAACAGTTTTTCAGGAGAGAAGGAGGAACATATCATGGAAGGAAAAATGAAAACGGCGGTTATGCTGGGGATTGGACAGATGGGATTTGAGGAGCGCGATATCCCGAAGCCAAAGGACAACGAGGTGCTTGTGAAGCTGGAATATGTGGGCATCTGCGGCAGTGACCTGCACTATTATGAGACAGGGGCGATCGGAGATTATGTGGTGAAGCCGCCCTTTGTGCTCGGGCATGAGCCGGGAGGGACGGTCGTGGAGACCGGCAAGGATGTAAAGCATCTGAAAGTGGGCGACAGGGTTGCGCTGGAACCGGGAAAAACCTGCGGGCACTGTGCATTCTGCAGGACAGGGAATTACAACCTCTGCCCGGATGTCGTCTTTTTTGCGACACCGCCCGTGGACGGGGTGTTTCAGGAGTATGTGGCACATGAGGCAGACCTGTGCTTTAAGCTGCCGGACAATGTGAGCACGCTGGAAGGCGCCCTGATCGAGCCGCTGGCAGTGGGATTCCATGCCGCCATGCAGGGAGGCGCAAGAGCAGGGCAGACCGCGGTTGTCATGGGTGCGGGCTGCATCGGCCTTGTGACGATGATGGCGCTAAAGGCGATGGGCGTGTCGAAGGTCTATGTGGTGGATATCATGGAAAAGCGTCTTCAGAAAGCGTTGGAGCTGGGGGCGGACGGCGTGATCAACGCGAAAGAGACAGACGCGGTGGAGGAAGTAAACAGACTGACACAAGGCAGGGGCTGTGACCTCGCCGTGGAGACTGCAGGCACGCAGACGACGACGGTCCAGACGATCCACATGACGAAAAAGGGCGCTGTGATCGTGCTGGTAGGCTACAGCAAAAGCGGTGAGATGACACTGCCCATGAGCCTTGCGCTGGACAAGGAGCTGACGTTCAAGACAGTGTTCCGCTACCGCCATATCTATCCGATGGCGATCGAGGCAGTTGCGTCGGGAAAGGTGAATCTCAAAGGCATTGTGACCGACGTGTTTGACCTCGATGAGGCGCAGAAGGCGATGGATTACAGCGTGAACAATAAGGCAGACATTGTAAAAGCAGTGATACGCATTGCAGAGTGATCGGGCGGGATGGAGGATTGCGATGGAACAGAAAAATACGGATGTCAAAGTGTCATTAATCAGTAAAATCGCTTATGGCATGGGCGATGTGGGATGCAATTTCAGCTGGATGTTTGTCGGAAATTTCCTGATGATATTTTATACGGATGTCTTTGGAATCGGGATGAGTGCAGTCGCAGGGCTGATGCTGTTCTCTAGGTTCTGGGATGCGATCAATGACCCGGTGATCGGCGGCCTGAGCGACAAGACACACACGAGATGGGGGCGTTACCGCCCCTGGCTTCTGGTCGCGGCGCCGCTGACTGCGCTTGTGCTGATGCTGACCTTCTGGGCGCACCCGGACTGGCCGTCCACAGCAAAAATTATCTATATGGCTGTGACGTACTGCATCCTGGTGCTGGGGTACACCTGCGTCAACATCCCTTATGGCACACTGTGCGGCGCAATGACGCAGAACATAGAAGAGCGGGCGAAGATCAACACATTCCGATCGGTGAGCGCGATGGTTGCCATCGGGATTATCAACATTGTAACCGTGCCGCTTATCGCGGCGCTTGGCGGAGGAAATGACAAGCGGGGATATCTGCTGATTGCCATCCTGTACGGATGCATTTTTGCAGCGTGCCATATTTTCTGCTTTGCAAAGACAAAGGAAGTTGTGAAGGTGCCGGAGAAAGAGAAAACTTCCCTGAAAGTACAGCTGACCTCCGTTGCCAGAAACAGGCCTTATATGATCGCAGTGGCGGGACAATTTCTGTTTGGCATAACGCTCTATGGCAGAAATGCGGACGCACTGTACTACTTTACATACGTGGAGGGAAATCAGGCGCTGTTTAGCACGTACTCGCTTTTTATCATCCTTCCTTCGATTGTCGGTGCGGCCTGCTTTCCGGTGGTGTTTCGTTTGACAAACAACAAAGGGCGCTCGGCTTCCATCTTTGCGCTGCTGACGGGAATCAGCATGTTCTGTATGTACTTTTTTACGGCCAGTCAGTCGCCGGTGCCTTTTTATCTGTTTTCGTGCCTGGCACAATTTTTCTTCTCAGGATTCAACACGGCGATCTATGCGATCGTGCCGGACTGCGTGGAGTACGGGGAATGGAAGACCGGACTGCGCAATGACGGTTTTCAGTATGCGTTTATCTCGCTGGGCAACAAGATCGGGATGGCGATTGGGACGTCTGCCCTGGCGGGCGTCCTGGGAAGTCTCGGCTATATCGCAAACCAGCAGCAGAATCCGGCTGTGTGCGCGGTGATTAAACATTCGTTTACGACTGTGCCCGGTGTACTGTGGATTGTCACGGCTGCAGTTCTGTATTTTTACCGTCTGAATAAGAAAGCCTATAACAGGATTGTGCAGGAAATCCAGGACAGAAAAGCGTGCGCAGCGAACAGGTGACGCGGGCTTGATGCGTTTTTGCGTGGGAAGGCCATGGAACTTATTTTTACTAAATGTAAAATTTTGAAACTGTAAATTAACATTTTGTACCAAAAAAGTCATTTACATTTCTGGATATTTATATGATAATGTTTGTAACAGTTCAGCCATGCAAAATTGGATATGCAAAATACTGTTGGGAGCTTGCTCACATAAGGCATTTTGCATATTCAATTTTATAGGGCTGACGCCCGACATGAAATAAGTTGTCGGCAATCGCTAAAATTAATTGTCAGATCGTACAATCCGACAACTTATGAATGGTTATGGCTGAACTGTTACTAATGTTTACATGAATTTTGCGTTAAACATTGACATATTGATAGTTAGTGCAGGTTACACAGGTAGTTGTTAAACGTTTATTCAGTTTATGCTGGAACCGCCAAGTGTTGCCAGCTTCCCTGACATAGTGCGAACTTTACATAATAATCTGTGAATATGGTTTCAGTGGGGAGAGCTGTCATCTGATTGATGGTATGAATCAGATGACAGTTCTTAAAGTTTCTGGATGAGGAGAAATGGAAATGAACGAATTAGGCAGACTGCTTCGA
>CAMWOK010000201.1 GCA_947175845.1 uncultured Lachnospiraceae bacterium
GTGCGGGGGTTGCGTTTTCTGCAGCATTTTTCACAGCGTCCTCCACATGCAGTTCGACAGGCGCTGCGTCCGACAGCTTATCGGATAGCCCGTCTGTGACAGGGAGCCAGATGTCGCCGGAGTTTGCCTTCACATTGACACAGATATTGCCATTTTCCACGCGGACTTTCTGTCCGGAGAGCGCGCCGATATACTCCGCGGCAGTTCCGGCTGGAACAGTCATGGTGAAGTCGCTGTCGTCATTGTTGACGGTGACAACCACGCTCTCCCCCTCAAAGATCCGCGAGAATGCATACTGGCGGTTCATGAGCCTCAGCTCTTTGTAGTCGCCGTAGGACAGCGCCTTTGTCTGCTGCCTGGTGCGCCCGAGCGCCGCGATCAGCGCGGTGAATGAATTGTCGGTCAGCGCGTTCTTGTAGTCTGCAAGGTTGAGCGCGGGCCTGAGGGAGGCGTCAGAGAACTTCTCTTTTCTGCCCTCGATGCCGAACTCGGAGCCATAATACAGCGACGGGATGCCCGGCAGTGTGTACAGCAGGATGTGAACCGGCGTAAAGTGCGCCTTGTTGCTGAGTTTTGTGTAGATGCGCTCCACGTCATGGTTGTCCACGAAGTTGTAGAGCTTGAAGCCGTTCGGATTTCTGCCCATTTCGTACAGGCGTTTTACTGTGTGTGCGATCTCAAAGAAATTGTGGTCATTGTGGCCGGAGAACAGTGCCTTGTGCAGCTGGTAGTTGGTGACGGAGTGCAGCGTTCCCTCGTTGACCCAGCGCGAGTAGTCGCCGTGGATGACCTCACCCATCAGCCAGAACTCCGGTTTGACCTCGTTGGCGACATGCCGCAGCGCCTTCATGAAATCAAAGTCGAGCACGTCCGCCGCGTCGAGGCGGATGCCGTCCACGTCAAACTCGCTGACCCAGAAGCGGATGACATCACAGATGTAATCCTTCACGGCGGGATTGCGCTGGTTGAGCTTCACAAGCAGGTTGTAGCCGCCCCAGTTGTCGTAACAGAATCCATCGTTGTACTCGTTGTTCCCGCCGAAGTTCACGTTGCAGTACCAGTCCCTGTACGGGGAGCCATCGCGCTTCTCCTGGATGTCCTTAAACGCGAAGAAATCGCGCCCCGTGTGGTTAAACACGCCGTCAAAGATGACCCGAATGTCTTTCTTGTGACATTCCGCCACGAAATTTTTCAAGTCTGTGTTGTCACCGAGGCGGCTGTCGAGTTTCCTGTAGTCTGTGGTCTCATAACCATGCCCCACAGACTCGAACAGCGGCCCGATATAGATGGCGTTGCAGCCAATGCTTTTAATGTGGTCAATCCAGGGCAGCAGCGTGTTCAGTCGGTGCTCTGGTTCCCCGTAAGTGTTCTCCTTCGGCGCGCCAGTCAGTCCCAAAGGATAGATGTGATAAAAGACAGCTTCGTCGTACCAAGCCATTTTTATGCCCTCCCTTATAAAAATATTGATTGATAACTGTCCGGTGCTCTGGATTCTTCCAAGATCCCGGCAGCTATGACATTCCAGATTTTAGTATAGCACAGAATTTGTGATTGGTCAAAAACGGAGTTGCGCAATGATAAGGAAAAAAAGAAGGACCTACGTTTCTGAAAGTCCTTCTTTTTGGTCATTGCTTATGAAAGATTACGCTTTATCCCTGATTTCCCCGTGGAGCTGCTGGAGGGATTTGACATCTGCATCTCCGTTTTTCTGTACATATAAGATGCCTTTTGCGGTGGCGCGTGCGCCGGCAATTGTCGTCATGTAGGGGATCCGGCCCTTGATGGCGGCCTTTCGCAGGTAGCTGTCGTCGTGGACGCTCTCCTTGCCGACAGGGGAGTTCACAATCAGATCAATGCTGCCGTTCGTGATGAGGTCGAGGATGTTGGGGCGTCCCTCGTGAAGCTTTTTCACAGGCGTTGCGCTGATTCCTGCCTCTGTGATGAGGTTGTAGGTTCCGCTGGTTGCGAGAATCTCAAACCCGGCTTCGTGGAACAGCTGTGCGATTTCGACCACTTCCGGCTTGTCCTTTCCGTTGACGGAAATCAGGACGGTTCCGCCCAGCGGCAGCTGGGTCTGGGTCGCCTCCTGCGCCTTGTAGAACGCCTCCCCATAGTAGGGGGAAAGACCGAGGACTTCTCCGGTCGAGCGCATTTCCGGACCGAGGATCGGGTCCACCTCCGGGAACATGTTGAACGGGAAGACAGCTTCCTTCACACCGTAGTATGGAATTTCCTTCTCCGTCAGCCCTGGTACAGGAGACGGGCGGGAGGTAATCTCTGCGGTGATGATGTCCGTCGCGAGCGGCACCATGCGGATGTTGCACACTTTGGAGACAAGCGGCACGGTGCGCGACGCGCGGGGGTTTGCCTCGAGCACGTAGACCTTGCCCTTCTCGATCGCGTACTGCATGTTCATCAGGCCCTTGACGTGCATCTCCTCCGCAATTTTCCGCGTGTATTCCTTGATGGTTGCCACATTTTCCTCCGAGATGTGCACGGACGGGATGATGCAGGCGGAGTCGCCGGAGTGGACGCCCGCAAGCTCAATGTGTTCCATGACGGCGGGCACAAAGGCGTGTGTGCCGTCGCTGATGGCATCCGCCTCGCACTCGAGCGCATGGTTCAGGAAACGATCGATCAAGATCGGCCTGTCGGGTGTCACGCCGACGGCGGCGTTCATGTATCCAGCCATGCTCGCGTCGTCGTAGACGACTTCCATGCCGCGTCCTCCAAGCACATAGGACGGGCGGACCATGACAGGATATCCGATTTTTGCGGCTATGGCGAGCGCTTCGTCCACGGTCGTCGCCATGCCGGATTCCGGCATGGGAATGCCGAGCTTGTCCATCATGGAGCGGAACAGGTCGCGGTCCTCCGCAAGGTCGATGACAGAGGGCGGTGTGCCGAGGATTTTCACGCCGTTTTTCTCGAGTTCTGACGCCAGGTTCAGCGGTGTCTGACCGCCAAACTGCGCGATGACTCCAAGTGGCTTCTCCTTGTGGTAGATGCTGAGCACATCCTCGAGCGTCAGCGGTTCAAAGTAGAGTTTGTCCGAGGTGTCGTAGTCGGTGGACACGGTCTCGGGATTGCAGTTGACGATAATCGTCTCAAAGCCGAGTTCCTTCAGCGCCAGCGAAGCGTGCACGCAGCAGTAGTCAAACTCGATCCCCTGGCCGATTCGGTTTGGTCCGCCGCCGAGAATCATAATCTTTGGCTTGTCGGTGTTGACCGGGTTCTTGTCCGCCGCATTGTACGTGGAATAGTAGTACGCGCTGTTGGGCGTGCCGCTCACATGGACGCACTCCCAGGCTTCCTCGACGCCGAGCGCAAGCCGCCTTTCCCGGATGGCATCCTCTGGAATCGCCAGAATCTGGCTCAGATATTTGTCGGAAAATCCATTTTTCTTTGCGGAGATCAGCGCTTCGTCGGACGGGAGAGAGCCTTTGGACTGCGCGAGCGCTTCCTCCTCCTCGACAAGTTCTTGCATCTGCCTTATAAAGTAGTGTTTTACTTTGGTGATATCGTAGATTTCGTCCACCGTAGCACTTTTTCTAAGCGCCTCGTACATGATGAAATGGCGGTCGCTGGAGGGGTGCGCGAGCATGATAAGCAGCTCTTGCTTTGTCCTCGTGTCGTAGTCCCTGGCGTGTCCGAGGCCGTATCTGCCGGTCTCGAGACTTCGGATAGCCTTCTGGAACGCTTCCTTGTAAGTCTTGCCGATACTCATGACTTCGCCGACCGCGCGCATCTGTGTGCCGAGCTTGTCCTCGACGCCCTTGAATTTCTCAAATGCCCAGCGCGCAAACTTGATGACGATATAATCCCCGCCAGGCACGTACTTGTCGAGCGTGCCGTACTTGCCGCACTCGATATCCCGCAGCGTCAGCCCGGCCGCGAGCATCGCAGAGACGAGCGCGATGGGGAATCCGGTCGCCTTGGAAGCGAGCGCGGAGGAGCGGGATGTCCTCGGGTTGATTTCGATCACGACGATTCTGTCCGTGACAGGGTCGTGTGCAAACTGCACGTTGGTTCCGCCGATAACCTGCACGGAGTCCACAATGCGGTAAGCCTGCTCCTGGAGCCGTTTTTGCAGCTCCTCGGAGATGGTGAGCATGGGCGCGGAACAGAAGGAATCGCCCGTGTGGGTTCCGAGGGGATCGATGTTCTCGATAAAGCAGACGGTAATCATATTTCCCTCGGCGTCGCGCACGATCTCGAGCTCAAGCTCCTCCCAGCCAAGAATGGATTCCTCAACGAGCACCTGGCCGACAAGGCTTGCCTGCAGGCCGCGCGCGCAGACGGTCTTCAACTCTTCCTTATTGTAGACGAGTCCGCCGCCAGCGCCGCCCATGGTGTAGGCGGGGCGCAGCACGACAGGATATCCGAGCCGGTCAGCGATGGCGAGCGCCTCCTCCACGCTGTAGGACACTTCGCTTCTCGCCATCTCGATGCCGATGGCATCCATGGATTTCTTAAATTCGATGCGGTCCTCGCCGCGCTCGATGGCATCCACCTGCACGCCGATGACCTGCACGTGATATTTGTCGAGAACGCCCGCTTTGGCGAGCTCGGAACAGAGGTTTAAGCCGGACTGGCCTCCGAGATTTGGAAGAAGGGCGTCCGGCCGCTCCTTTGCGATAATCTGCTCCAGACGGCGGACATTGAGCGGTTCGATATAAGTTACATCTGCGATTTCCGGGTCTGTCATGATGGTTGCCGGGTTGGAATTTACGAGGACAATTTCATATCCGAGTCTGCGAAGCGCCTTGCACGCCTGTGTCCCGGAGTAGTCAAACTCGCACGCCTGGCCGATAATGATTGGCCCGGAACCAATAATGAGAACTTTGTTGATGTCATTTCTTTTCGGCATAATAAACCTCCGTTTTTTCACATTGCGTAGCCAGCCTCAAACGCAGCCTTGTTGATGTCGACGGTCTTGGGCGGAACAGTCGCCTCGATGACTTCGAGCCACTGATTTTTCTCAAAGTCCATGCGCTTTGCGGCCACGCCGACGATAATCGTGTTGAATATTTTGGTGTTTCCGAGTTTGCGCGCCTCGTCCATGGCGTCGACCGCCACGACATTGTGCTCTTTTTTCAGTGTTTCAATAATGTTTTCGGGATACTGTGCGGTGCCTGTCACGACGGTGATGGGGTCAATGCGCTGGTCATTGACGATAATCACGCCGTCCTTTTTCAGAAAATGGGCGTAGCGCAGCGCCTCGAGGCGCTCGAAGGCGATCAGCACGTCCGCCTGTCCCTCCTCGACAATGGGCTCTGCCACAGCGTCGCCGTAGCGCACGAAGGTGACGACGCTTCCGCCGCGCTGCGCCATGCCGTGCACCTCGGAGAGCTTCACGTCATAGCCTGCCTTCGTGATGATGCCGCCGAGGATGCGGCTTGTGAGCAGCGTACCCTGGCCGCCCACGCCTACGATCATTATGTTTTTTGTAGTCATATGTTGAAACCTCCTAGTCTATCCGCTCGATTGCGTCAAATTTGCAGCGCTTCATGCACAGGCCGCAGCCGTTGCACATGGTGTCGTCAATCCTGACTGTGCCATCCTCATTTCTGGTGAGGGCAGGGCAGCCGGGAACGAGGCACATGCCGCATTTTTTGCACTTTTCAGGAACTGCGGTGCACTTTGCCTTCGTCGCCTGTGATTTTAACAGCGCGCAGGGTGCGCAGACAATGATCACGGAGACTTCATCCCTTGCGACCTCGCGCTTCACGATGGTCTCTAACGCGTCAATGTCAAAGGCATCGACTTCGTACACGTGCTCGACGCCGATTGCCTTGCACAGGTGATAGAGACTGATTGCCTTAGTCTCCTTGCCGTTTAACATTTTTCCGGTGGCTGCGTGGTCCTGGTGGCCGGTCATGCCGGTCGTCGAGTTGTCGAGAATCATCACGGTTCCGGTCGACTGGT
>CAMWOK010000202.1 GCA_947175845.1 uncultured Lachnospiraceae bacterium
CACGGGGGTGCTGCTGGTGTTGGTGGCGGGATTGCTGTACAAGTTTTCGATTGGAGAGAACATTGTGGATATCAGCATCATCGTAATTTACTGTGTCTCATCGCTGCTGGCAGGTCTGTTTTATTCCAAGGGGGCACAGAGCCGCAGGTTTGTGTGGGGAATGCTGGCAGGGGCGGCGTATTTTGTGATTATATGTGCAGTGTCCGCAGTGGCGGATCCTGGATTTTCGCCTGTCAGCAACGCCTGCATCACGACACTTCTCATCTGTCTTGGAAGCGGTATGCTGGGCGGTATGCTGGGATAGCGCGGATTACAGATACTGGATATGTGAAAAAACTGTAAAAAATCTTTCTTTTTTGTCGAAACATGATATACTGGATATGCAACGTTAAAAATAGTGATATTCAGTGGATATCCATCTGGAAAGGACGAGGAGAAAGAGCTTATGAGAGATAGTTTACATAGGAAAAAAGCGCGGGTTTGGGCGCTTTTGATGGCAGTGGTTCTGGTGTTGTCGCTGGCAGTTCCGCAGATTGCGGTTCATGCGGCGCCAAACGAGGTTGTGCAGGCGGCGCTTGGAATTGATGTGTCGCGCTATCAGGGGGCGATTGACTGGGATCAGGTCGCGGCCTCCGGCGTACAGTTTGCCATGATCAGGGTTGGCTACCGCACACAGTCTACGGGAATCCTGAATGAGGATCCGTATGCGCGGTACAATCTCCAGGAAGCACAGAGAGTCGGACTGAAGGTCGGGGCGTACTTTTTCTCGGCGGCGGTGAATGAGGCGGAGGCAGTCGAGGAGGCTGTATTTACAGCGAATCTGATTGACAAGTACAGGATCACATTTCCTGTGGCCTACGACTGTGAGGGATTTCGCGATGCGGCGAGCCGGCAGCACGCTCTTGGCAGGGATGTGCGCACGGCGCTGGCAGTGACCTTTCTTGACACCATTGCAGCGCGGGGATACACACCGATGTTCTACGCGTCAAAAAGTGAAATGACTGACAGCAAGGACTGGAATATGAACATCCTCAACCGATATAAGGTGTGGGTGTCGCAGTATCCGTCGGATCCTTTTCCGATCACGCCGGCGAGCAGCTACACAGGAGTGCAGGCGATGTGGCAGTATACCTGCAAGGCTGCGATTCCAGGTATTGCAGGGGATGTGGACATGAATGTTTCCTATTTCAATTATGACGGCATAGCAGAACCAAAGGATCCGAGCGGCGCCGAGCTGGTGAGTGCGGCAAACGCGGCAAATGTGCAGTATCTGGATGTGAACGAGGTTGTGACACCGAACACGAAGGTAAATCTCAGGACAGTGCCTGGCACGGACAGTCCCGCCACGATCGTGGTTCCGATCAACCCGGGTGACATGATATTCCGAACAGGAATCGGCAACAATGGCTGGTCGCGGGTTGTGCTGAACGGTCAGGTTCTGTATGCGTACACGGCATACCTGCAAAAAGTCATGTAAGAATGAAAAAAATACTTTTCTAAAACAGAAATATGTGATATACTACTGTAGATTAAAATAACATCAGAGAATAACTTTAAGGAGGCAATTTGTATGAAGCATATTAAGACACTGACGACCAGAGACTATAAAGAGTCCGTGAAGAAGGGTGGATGCGGAGAGTGCCAGACATCCTGCCAGTCAGCCTGCAAGACATCCTGCACTGTGGGAAATCAGAGCTGCGAGAATACAAATAAGTAGGCACGTAAACATTTTCAGAATAAAAGGCAAACAGCGAGTAGGAGGGAAGAGCATCCCTCCTACTCGATTGTGTGTAATGAGTGCATTGCAGGAAGGAAAAGAAATTGATACATCAGTATAAAAACAATGGATACAACATCGTTCTGGATGTCAACAGCGGAGCTGTGCATATTGTCGATGACATCGTATATGACGTGATTGCCTGCATGGTGGAAAACAAGCTTGAGAATGTGGAGAAGCCGGCGGCGTACGAGGCACTGAAGAAGAAATTTCCGGACAGGGCGCAGGAGTTATCTGAGCTTGTCGATGAGATATATGAATTGAAAGAGAACGGAATGCTCTTTGCGGAGGATAGTTATGAGAAGAGCATCAGCGCGTTCCAGAACCGCGCGACGGTGGTTAAGGCGCTGTGCCTGCACATCGCCCATGACTGTAACCTCAAATGCAGATACTGTTTTGCGGAGGAGGGGGAGTACCACGGCCGGCGCGCGCTGATGAGCTTTGAGGTCGGGAAAAAGGCGCTGGATTTCCTGGTGGCAAACTCGGGCAGCCGCGTCAACCTCGAGGTGGATTTCTTTGGCGGGGAGCCATTGATGAACTGGCAGGTTGTCAGGGAGCTGGTGGCGTACGGCAGAAGCCTTGAGGCGCCGCACAACAAGAAGTTCCGCTTTACGCTCACGACAAACGGCGTGCTTCTGAATGATGAGATCATGGAGTTTGTCAATCGGGAGATGGCCAATGTCGTGCTGAGTGTGGACGGCAGAAAAGAGGTCAACGACAAAATGCGCCCGCTTGCGGGAGGGCAGGGAAGCTATGACCTGATCATCCCGAAATTTCAGAGAGTTGCAAAGAGCAGAAACCAGACAAACTATTATGTGCGCGGTACATTCACGCACTTCAACAAAGACTTTGCAGCGGATGTCTGTCATCTGGCAGACCTTGGGTTTAAACAGATCTCTGTTGAGCCGGTTGTGGCGCCAAAGAGCGCGGACTATGCGCTGACTGAGGCGGATATCCCAGCGCTGCTTGAGGAGTATGACAGGCTGGCGGCCGAGATGATCCGGCGCCACCGGGCGGGAGAAGGATTTAACTTCTTTCATTTTATGATTGATCTGGAAGGCGGCCCCTGCGTCTACAAGAGACTGTCCGGCTGCGGTTCTGGCACAGAGTATCTGGCGGTGACGCCGTGGGGAGATTTCTACCCCTGCCATCAGTTTGTCGGTCAGGAGGAATTTCTGATGGGCAATGTGGAGGACGGCATAGTCAACACGGACATCCGCGATCGGTTTAAGGCGTGTAACGTGTATTCCAAGGAGAAGTGTAAGGACTGTTTTGCGAAGTTTTACTGCAGCGGCGGATGTGCGGCAAACTCCTATCATTTCCATGGAAACATCAATGATACTTACGATCTGGGCTGCGCGCTGCAGCGCAAGCGTGTGGAGTGCGCGATCCTGATCAAAGCTGCCCTTTCCGAAGAAGATATCAAGTAAAGGAGTATTCAGACTATGAAAAAAAATAAAGGTGTGGTTACGCTGATTGTGACGGTCCTGGTCATGGCGGCGTTGGGATTTGTGGCAATCTGGGGCATTGGCACAGAGAAGGCCGGTTCTGCATCGGGAATCCGGCAGGGGCTTGACCTTGCCGGAGGCGTGAGCATCACATACCAGGTGGTGGGGGAGGAAGATCCCTCCGCTGAGGATATGAACGATACGATCTACAAGCTGCAGCAGCGCGTGCAGGGTTACAGCACCGAGGCGCAGGTGTACCAGGAGGGGACGGACCGAATCAACATCGAGATCCCCGGTGTGTCGGATGCCAACTCGATTCTGGCAGATTTGGGGCGTCCGGGAACGCTGTATTTCATCGCACAGACGGATGCGGACGGCAATCAGAACTATTCTTACACAGGCGCTGGCGCGACGGGATTTTCTCTGAACAAGACGATCGATGAACTGATCGCGGATGGAAGCATTGTGCTTGAGGGAACGGATGTCGAGGACGCACGCGGCGGCTCTGCGAGCGACCAGCTCGGAAACAGTCAGTTTGTCGTGGATCTGACCTTCACAGGCGAGGGGACAAAAAAGTTTGCGGCGGCCACAGAGAGGGCTTATAAGGGTGGTGTCAATAGCGAGACGCTGGGAATTTATTTCGATGCGGACTTTGTCAGTGTGCCGACCGTGCAGGCGGTGCTCTCGGACGGGAAGGCACAGATCACGGGCATGAGAGACTTTGAGCAGGCGGAGCGGATTGCAAGTCAGATCCGCATCGGCGGACTCAAGCTGGAACTGGAGGAGCTGCGCTCGAATGTGGTGGGCGCACAGCTCGGCGAGGAGGCAGTGCGGACAAGCCTGCTGGCCGCGCTGATTGGACTGGTTATCATCGCGCTGTTCATGATGATTGTGTACCGGATTCCGGGACTTGCATCGGTGTTTGCGCTCATTATCTACACCTGCCTTATCGTGATCTGCCTGAATATATTTGAGCTTACCCTGACACTCCCGGGAATCGCAGGTATCATTCTCTCGATCGGTATGGCGGTCGACGCAAACGTGATTATCTTCGCGCGCATCAGGGAGGAGATCACGGCGGGCAAGACGGTCAGAAATGCGATTGAGACCGGATTTCAGAAGGCGCTCTCGGCGATTGTGGACGGCAATGTGACGACGCTGATCGCGGCTTTCGTGCTCGGCATCAAGGGCTCAGGCACCGTGAAGGGCTTTGCGTACACGCTTGGACTGGGCATTGTGCTCTCCATGTTCACAGCGCTGTTTGTGACGCGGATGATCCTCAGGGCAATGTTTGCGGTCGGCCTCAAGGATGTCAGATTTTATGGAACCAACAAGGAGAAGGCGACTGTCAACTTCCTGAAAAAGAAAACGCTCTTTTTTGCGGGTTCCATCGTGGTGATTGTACTCGGTTTCGTGTTTATGGGAATCAACAGCGCTTCCACTGGCAGGGTGTTGAACTACAGTCTGGACTTTGTCGGAGGCACTTCCACCAATGTTACATTTAACGAGGATATGGACCTTGCCGCGATCGATACAAATGTCGTTCCTGTGTTCAGCAGTGTGACAGGAGACGGTGCGGTACAGGTGCAGAAGGTTGCGGGCACCAATGAGGTGATATTTAAGACGAGAGAGCTGAATCTCACAGAGAGGGAGCAGCTCAACAGCGCGCTGGCCGAGAAGTTCGGGGTCAACGAGGAACTGATCACGGCGGAGACGATCAGCTCGACGATCAGCTCGGAGATGAAGAGCGACGCGGTTGTGGCGGTGATTATCGCCACGATCTGTATGCTGATTTACATCTGGTTCCGGTTCAAGGATATCCGGTTTGCGGCGAGCTCTGTCGCTGCGCTGGTGCATGACGTGCTTGTCGTGCTTGCGTTTTATGCGGTTGCAAAGGTGTCCGTGGGCAGTACGTTTATCGCGTGTATGCTCACGATCGTAGGTTACTCCATCAATGCGACCATTGTTATCTTTGACCGTATCAGGGAGAATCTCGGTTCGATGATGAAGAAGGACTCGCTTGAGGAACTGGTCAACAGGAGTATCAGCCAGACGCTCTCGAGGAGTATCTTTACATCACTCACTACGTTTGTCATGGTGGCTGCGCTGTATGTGCTTGGCGTCACATCCATCAAGGAGTTTGCGCTGCCGCTCATGGTAGGCATTGTGTGCGGAACGTACTCTTCGGTGTGCATCACAGGCGCACTCTGGTATGTGCTGCGCACAAAGATCAGGAAGGCATAAGGTTTTTGCAGGGCTGCAGCGGCTTGGCTGCGGCCTTTTCGATTTGCAAAGGAGGTGCTCTATGAAAGCAGCGTCGGGGAGCTTCGGGATTTCGGCGGCTGTGCTCAAGTGGATTGCGGTTGTGACCATGGTGATTGACCATTTTGCGGCGGCGGTCTATCCGTGGATGGAAGGCTACAGTTATGATGTCTATTTTGTGCTGCGCAAGGTGGGCAGGCTGGCTTTTCCAATCTACTGTTTTCTGCTGGTGGAGGGTTTTTTCCACACCAGGAATGCGGCAAAATATTTAAGAAACTGTTTTTTGTTTGCCCTGATCTCAGAAATTCCGTTCGATATGGCTATTTTTGGGCGGGTTTTTTACAGGCAGGGACAGAATGTCTACTTTACACTCTGCCTCGGCAGGCCTGTGCTGATTTTTCTCGCGCAGTACAGGGGGATGCGGGAGGCGCAATATGTGC
>CAMWOK010000203.1 GCA_947175845.1 uncultured Lachnospiraceae bacterium
CTTTGATGGGGATTGCCGTGTCAGAGGGATATGTTGAGAGTATCGAAGATCCGCTCGGAAAGTATATCCCGGAGTTTGCAGGGACTCAACTGGAAGACATCCCTGTCAGGGCATGTCTGCAGATGGCATCTGGAATTGATTTTGACGAAGACACTGACATGAGCAGCTTTTCCATGCGGACTTTGATGGGCACGCCTGCAATGAAGGTCATTGCAGACTGTGGGATGCAGGAGGAACCCTATACATACCGCAGGTATCTGAGTATTAATACAGAGATTTTGGGTCAGGTCATTAAAAATGCCACAGGAACCAGCCTTGCGGAATATATGGAGGAAAAGCTCTGGAAGAAGATTGGTGCAGACCATGACGCTTATTGGACATTGAGCAATGGCACGGAACTTGCGATGGGAGGACTGAGTGTCTCTCTGAGGGATTATGCGCGGTTCGCACGGCTGTATCTGAATGAGGGAAGCTGCCAGGGGAAACAGATTCTTACAAAAGACTGGGTGAGAGACAGCATGGATGTCAGTGCGCCGTATTCCATGCCGGGAGCAAACCAGGATGCCTATAACGCGATCGGATACGGGTATCAGTGGTGGGTGCCAGAGGGAAATCAGGGTGAGTTTATGGCGATAGGCGTCTATGGACAGTGGATTTATGTCAATCCGTCGAAGCAGATAATTATCGTAAAGACGAGCGCGGACCCTGATTTTATGGCAGAAGGCTACGAGCTGAAACATGTCGAATTTTTCCGCGCTGTCGCAGACGGGCTTTCATAACGCAGGCTGAATCCCTCGCTGTGCGGCGGCTTTCCGGCATGGAAAATACAGGCGGGACTGCGGTCATAGCGCGGCAGGGATTTCAATCTGCACAGTGTAGTCGTCTATCCGGTCAATGACATTTTCATTGATTCCGATTTCGTAGGAATAATCGTGGAAGGTCAGATTTTTGTGAGCGGTCTGTGATTACAGACCGCTTTCGCTGGGAGGCATGTGAAGGCGGTTATGATGGATTGTCTGGATTTACGTTTTGGTTTCTGTATTCAATAGGAGTCACGTTGGTAATTTTTTTAAACAGACGTGAAAAGTAGGAGTAGTTGCCATACCCAACATGATCGGCAACGGTGTTCACCGGGAGGTCCGTGTTGCGCAAAAGTTCCTTTGCAGTTGCGATCCGCTTATGAATGACATAATTTTTGAAGGAAATGCCGGTTTCCCTCTTAAAGAGTTTGGATGCATAATCCTCATCTAAAAAGAAAATATCAGTGAGGCAGGTGCGCGTGATATCCTCTGCATAGTGCTGATTCACATATTCCTGGATGGATTTTGCAACCGATTTTCGGTCATCGGAAGTCTCCAGATGGCTCTGAATCGCGGTGGTCATGTAACGGAGATAAATTTCCATATTTTTGAGCGCATACTGCGCATTTGCTGCCAGCGCGTTGTAGCTGTCACATTGAAACAGCTTGTTGGCAAGAATACCCCGGCTTTTGAGGAACGCGTAAATCAGCTGGGAGATGTCTACCTGGAAGCCTGTCATGGATCGGTGATTCAAGCAGCCGCGGTCAGACAGACCATGCAGATACTGGCAGCAGTACTCCAGAAATGCAGAATATCTGGCGTTTTCAAGATAAAATTCGCATATTTTTGTATCCAGTTCCGGAAAATCGTTCTGAGCCGGTTGGTAGTCAGACAGAAGATAAAGGCAGTTTTCATCATCAAGTCGGTTGACTGCCATATGAAGCAGTCTGTTGAAATGGGTGCGGAACACAGATAAACAGGATGGCACGCCGATAAAACTGTTCAGGGAACAGCCCAGATGTTCGCCGATAAGAGAGACAAACGTTTCACAGTCCATGGTCAACATGGAGGGGATCCTGTCTGTGTCAAATCGAAAAACCGCCAAAAACTGAAGCGGTGCGCGGCTGTATTCAGTGAAGATACCATTCATGTCCGCCAGATTTGAGAAGACGGCATAAAAGGTTGTCCGGATATACTCCATCTGATGATTGGTGTTTGAAAACAGGCACGCGATCTCATTCTGCGCCGTCAGCTGGTATGGAAACAGGGAAAAAATAATCGGAAGAAAGATGTCGTCTTTCGCGTAGGGCAGATGCATGTTCACAAAATATGTTTCCAGCGCTTCGGGGTCATCGGCAAGTTCCTCATGAATAAAAGCGTTCCAAAAATGTTCACACTGTATGCTGGTCTGCATATTGCGTGAGTTGAGATTTGCGATGGCATCGCAAATAACAGTTTCCAGTTTATCGTATTCGATGGGCTTCAAAAAGTAATGAAAACTGTTTAGTTCCAACGCTTTTTGCGCGTATTCAAAATTGGCATAGTTTGTAAGGAAAATAACCAGCATATCATGGCAGTGTTTCCGAATCCATGTGAGCAGATCCAGACCGCTTCCGTGCGGCATGTCAATGTCACACAGCAGCAGATCTACTGCATGCTGGGTGATAATAGATTTCGCATCACTGATGTTGTACGCGTCGTATATGCTGGTAAATCCCAGATTTTTCCAGTCCAGTCCCTGCTTTAAGGCAGCTACCACAAAGCGGTCGTCATCCACAATCAAAACATTCATTACAATTTCTCCTGTATCTGGTAGGGAATCCGTAGTTGTATATGGGCGCCGCCAGATCGTTCATTATAAAAACGCGCTGCATGGTTGGTATCGTACAGCAGTCTCAGCCGTTTCAGGCTGTTGCGGATTCCCACATGGCAGGTGGATTCCTTGTTGATGTAGTCATCATTTAAGAGATCATCCAACAGTGATATTGGAAAGCCTTGCCCTGAATCTGCAATGTCAATTTCCAGGTAACTTTGGTTCTCGGTCTGCCGTTTTGCAACAGTGAGTGTGATTTGCAGGTGGTTATTGGAATCTTTGCTGTGCTTTATGGCGTTTTCTATAAATGTGATCAGTAACAAGGGCGGAATCAGGGCATTTTCATCCATGCTGTCCACGCTGCACTGATAGGAAAATACGGAACCATACCGTATGGCCTGAATATCCAGGTATGCTTGTATATGTTCTAATTCGTATTTTAAGCGGACCATCTCCTTGTCAGTCTGGAACAGATAATGCAGGTATCGGGAGGTGAAAAGCGCCATCGACTGAATGTCCTTGGTTTTCCCGAGCTGCGCCATACTGCTGATGGTGGTGAGGCAGTTGAGGTAAAAGTGCGGGCGTATCTGATTCTGCAGGAACGTAATCTGAACTTTCTTTTTGTTCAGTTCCTGTTCATAGATATGGATCTTTAATTTCTTGATTTCGCGTACCAGGTTTTTGAACTGAATACTCGCCTGTTCTAGTTCTTGTATGTTGCTGCTCTGCAGGTTGATCAGTTCCTCGTGTTCATTGATTTCTGACAGATTTCTGGAAAATTCACGTATGGGAAGTATCACTTTAAAGTACATATGAAACATACAGCCGCACAGGATGCAGGATAATGCCAGCGCAGTGATACAGACTATGAGCTGCCAGAACAGCATTCCCCCATAGTTGCTGAAATTATCAAAATACAGCAGAATGTCGAACGGGAGTGAATAGACTGTTCCGGGAAAGACACTCATGCTGTAAAAAGGAGAATTCCCCTTTGGCGTCTCCCCATCGTGGATTCCCGGCAAAGTAAACAGATGATTTCCTGCTCTGTCCGCAAGAATCAGTGTCCCCCTCTTTCCGAGATTTATGTCGGCGAGGGGCAGAATCAGGTCGGAGGTATCAATGTATACGGCGAGGGTTCGGTCCAGATAGGTAATCATGTAATACAGATAAACCGTGTCATCCAGTACCAGGGTCTGCCAGGTGAAGTTGTGTTCGATCGTCATTCCGGAGGCTGCCTGTTCCACAAGGAAATCCCGGATACGCGTGTAGTTCTGATAAGGCATCGACAGGCTTGAGGCGTTGAAAAACAGGTTGTTCCGATGCGAGTAAAAAAAGTAATGGTATTCGTTTCCGGTCGCGTACAGACTGTCATTGACGCGCGCCTGCAGTGCGGATATCGCTTTTTTCTGGTCATTCGGATTGTCTGTCTTTTCGATGTTTTCTATGAGCGGCTCATTTACAATGCTCCACAAAATATAATGCTGTATCGCATTAAATTTTGTGGAGATATTTTTTTGGTAGAGCGTGACTGTGCTCTGGATGGATTCGTAATTTTGTTTCTTTATATTGACAACGGAAATGAAACTGATAATGATGCTGATGATCAGGATTGGTACAGCCATGATGACCAGTCTGTTGATAACCATAATTAAAGAGTAGGAATTACGGGCAGATTTGTGTTTGCTCATAGGGATGCACCTCCATTCATATGGACAAGTATAATACACAGAAAAAAGGATTACTATACATTTTGGGAAATAGACTGTTTTGTGCCAGCGACAAAACGTTTTAGTGCTATCTCCTGCCAGGCATAAAAAATATAATAAACTTATGATCAGCGTTTCAGACGCACACAAAAGCAAAGGAGAAAAGGTTGAAAACATGAAATCAAAAAAATGGTCATCGCTTAAGAAAAGCATTCCGCTTTATGTCCTGTTGCTGCCATCGGCATTGTTACTTTTTTGTTTCTCGTATCTGCCCATGGTTGGAATTGTCATGGCATTTCAGGATTACTCGCCAAGCCTGGGGATGCTGGGCAGTCCGTCTGTCGGATTAAAACACTTTTTTCGCTTTTTCCGATCGTACCAGTTCGAGCTGACAATTAAAAATACTTTAGTGCTCAGCCTTTACGGAATTGCGGCGGGTTTTCCGCTTCCGATCCTGCTGGCGCTGATGTGCAATCAGATGAAAACAAAGCGATTTAAGAAAGTGTTCCAGATTATTACATATCTGCCGCACTTTATTTCCACCATGGTTCTATGCGGTCTGATATTGATCTTTCTGTCACCAAGCAGCGGACTGTTTGCAAACATATTCAAATTATTCGGCCAGCAGTTTCCGAATGTGATGGCGGACAGGAGTGCTTTTAAACATGTCTATGTCTGGTCAGGAATCTGGCAGAATGTAGGCTGGGACAGCATCATCTATCTGGCGGCGCTTGCCAGTATCGATCCCACCTATTATGAGGCGGCAACGATCGACGGGGCAAATACACTGCAGAAAATTCGCTATGTGGACATTCCGCTTCTGATGCCTACAGCGATGATCATGTTGATC
Source organism: uncultured Lachnospiraceae bacterium (assembly GCA_947175845.1). Lineage (GTDB taxonomy): Bacteria > Bacillota > Clostridia > Lachnospirales > Lachnospiraceae > COE1. Next base: position 5,170 of record CAMWOK010000203.1, read on the forward strand.
CTCAGATGCGGCGGCATACTGGGGATCGGGTTTGAGAAGGTGTATTTATTGCAGAATACGCAGAACAGTATGGCGAGTGAGGTTATCTCCACGTACGTATATAAGATGGGTATGCAGAATTTTGAGTACAGTCTTTCCACCGCGATTGGATTGTTCAATACGGTGGTGAATGTCATTCTGCTGCTTCTGGTTAACTATATATCGAAGAAAGCAACGGATTCCAGTTTGTTTTAGAGCTGCCATGAAGGCGGAAAAGGGGACAATATGAAAAATAAAGTATTTTCTGTCGATCGGATTACAAGTTTCGTGTTTCATCTGATCGCAGTCGTTTTGATTCTTCTGATTATTTACCCACTGTGGTTTATCATCATTGCATCATTTAGCAATCCAGCAGATGTGACGATCGGAAAGGTGCTGTTCTGGCCGAGGGAATGGAATTTGTCAGGATATCAGGAACTGTTTAAACAAAAGCAGATTTGGAGAAGCTATCTCAACACGATTATCTACACTGCAACGGGCACGCTGATCGCACTGGCGGTGAATCTGCCGGCAGGTTATGCCATGTCACGGGCAGATCTGTTTGGAAAAAAATGGATTCACATCTTCTATATGATCCCGATGTTTGTCAGTGGCGGCCTGATTCCAACGTATTTTGTGGTGAAGGCATTTGGCCTGCTGAACACTTTTTGGGTAATGGTTCTGCCGTTTTCCGTATCCACCTATAACATCATCGTGGCCAGGA
>CAMWOK010000204.1 GCA_947175845.1 uncultured Lachnospiraceae bacterium
GCCTGGCAGTCGCCGCCGCTTGTTAACATTCCGATTCTTATCATGGGAACCTCCTTCTTCGCATTTCTTATCTGCGCATTTTGATTTCGTTTAAGATGCAGTTTTGTCCTGCTAAGCCACACCATGGCTGTCTTGTATTTTATTATAAACCTTTTTGCGGATCCGAACAACGGCAATGTGAAAAAATTTTTCCAGGAATGGAAAATTTTTCAGGAATCACAGTGCACCACCCGCACTGCATAAACTCTGTTCTGGTAGTCAGACAGACTGGTCAGCCCGCTTTTGAGCGGATCCATGCACAGGTAGGCGCCGTCCTCGATCCCCACAATCAGCACATAGTGAAAACTGCCCAGACCGTGCATCCGCACGCGCACTATCGGATAATGCCCTGCCGCAAGCCACGCGTCGATGTCCGCCTGCGCCGCATCCGGACAGACCACCGCGGTGAGGCCATCTATCGCGTCAACCGCCGCCCACTGGATATTGCCCGCGCTGTCGTAGACATTTTTCTCCGAAAAGACAGTGTTCAGCGCTCCCGGCGTGACGGCTTTGTCCGTCTCTGTGCTGACTGCGGACGCGATGCAGGTCACCAGACAGCCGGAGGATTCCATAGTAAAGCGCGACTTGCCCAGCAAATCCTGCGCCCACGCCACATCATCCTGATGGTAGGCTGACACCTCACCCGGCGGAAGACTTACCCTGCCTGGTTTTACCGCCACACTCCCGCGCAGCCGCAGGAAAAGTACTGCGGTCACTGTGACTGCCGCTCCGATCAGCATACATACAATAAACCATTTCCTCTTTTTCCACACCCGGTTCACTGCTCCGCCTCCTTCATCCGCTGCCCCAGTTTCGACGCGGTATCCACGCTGAACCTGCCGGCCTCACGCCCGTCCTCCCCCAGCTGCGAGAACACATACGCCTCAGAGACTGTTTCCAGTTCGCCTGTATCCTGGCTGCGCTCCAAAACGTGGACATACATCCAGACGCCCTCATAGGATGCCGCCTCTTCCTTCCCGGATGCGGCGATGCGAAACTCCGCTGACAGCACATCTCCAAAATACACGCCTTCCTCCTCCTCATAGCGGATTTTTACCGGTTCCCCGTCGATGTACTGATAGGTGGAATAATAGTGGCAGGCCGCCCCACCGCGCTCCATGCCGTAGATCAGCTTTTTCTCCTGGTCAAATGCCGCGAGCGAAATCGCGTTCAGCCGCGCATCCTGCTCAAACTGCCGACTAACGGGATTCCACACCAGATAGATGGACTCCACGCGGTAATTGCCATTCTGCGTATCATAGAGCCGGATATCCTGATACCCGTCAAAATTCAGATCCTCGAGTGTAAATCCAAGCGTATCTGCCATGGAATCCCAGATTGCCGTCTGTCCAAAACAGGTCATCTCCGGTATGGAAACCGTCTGCAGCCTGGTATCCCCCTCGTAAACTTCAAGCGTCTGCAATTCATATGTTTCCGTCTGCAGATTATAATCCGCAGTCAGGAGGAACGTGAACTCCGCCATATCCTCCCGAAGCCTGCCCTTATGTTCCACCGTGCAGTCTGTGGTCCTTTTTTCTCTGAAAAACCGGGCGAATTCCTCATCTGGAATGTTGTTGTTGTCCAGGTCGATATGTTCCAGGCTGTCCAGACCATACAGCGGCGTGATATCTGCAATCTCATTTTTGTCCAGATACAGATGCCGGAGTTTTGCGAGATCTTCCAGCGCACGGACATCCCCGATGCGGTTGTGATACAGATTCAGATACTCCAGCTGCGTCAGATTTTTCAGCGCGGAGATGTCGGATATCCCGCAGGACGGCGCGTACAGGCGCGTGAGCCTGGTCAGCCCGGCAACCGCTCCAAGGTCCGTGTCCGAACTGTTATTGGCGCCGATCTCAAGCTCCTCAAGGCTGGCCAGCGCCCGCAGCGGTGTGTAGTCGCTGACCGGATTGTGGTCACAGGAAAACTTTGTCAGGTTTGTCAGTCCGCTCACGGGTGTGATATCCCCGATTGCGTTGCCGCCCACGCGCAGTTCTGTCAGTCCGGTCAGCCCGCCCACGGGCGCAATGTCCACAAGTTCATTTCCGTATGCTTTCAGCACGCGCAGCGCCGAAAGCCGCTCCACACCGTCGAGGCTTTCCATGCTGCAGTTGTACAGCTCGACCTGCTCCAGATTCTGAAACCACTGCAAATCCTGAAACGGCCGCGCACAATCCGCGCCGTCCAGCACAAATTCGGTGATGGTGAGCACATCCTCTTTTGTGACAGCGCCCTCGGGTTTTCCCAAAATCTCGCGCGTTTTCTCCTCTATCGCAGGATAACAAAACGCCAGTTCTCCATCGGAATCCTCCGCCTGCCTCTGGCCTGCGCTCATATCCGTTCCTGCCGCAGACTCCGATGAAGCAATGTCTGAACCCGGTGCAGACTGCGATGCACTCATGTCCGTTCCTGCCGCAGACTGTGCTGAAGCCGCATCTGTTCTGGTATTTTTCTGCCCGCTGCCACACCCACAGCACAGCAGGCTCACGCAGAGAATCAATTGCAGATATTGATATCCTTTCATGTGTTTCTTTCCCTTTCTATGAATAACGCTGCTCCATATGCTGTTCTGTGAGCAACCGGAGCGCTCTTTTTAAATCCTGATATGAATTTATGTAGAAAAAAAGGAATACCGCAAAACGATATTCCTACTATTTCTACAATACAAATGGGCGGAGGTGGATTCGAACCACCGAAGCAAATTGCAGCAGATTTACAGTCTGTCCCCTTTGGCCACTCGGGAATCCACCCATGTGTCAGGGCTCTGCCCTGACAATTCTTATTAAAGCATAAAAGTGCCAAAAATGCAAGCGCTTTTTACGACTCCTTCTCCTCCACAATCTGGATATGCACATCCCGCAGCTGGCGCTCATCCACGGCTGCCGGGGCGCCCATCATCACGTCCTGCGCAGTCTTGTTCATGGGGAACGGAATAATCTCGCGGATGCTCTCCTCCCCCGCGATCAGCATAACCATGCGGTCCACACCCGGCGCAATGCCCGCGTGCGGCGGCGCACCGTAGCAGAATGCATTGTACATCGCAGGGAACTTCGCCTTCACGTCCTCCTCGCCAAGCCCGACTGTCTGAAACGCCCTGATCATGATCTCGGGATCGTGGTTGCGGACAGCGCCCGACGACAGCTCAACGCCGTTGCACACCAGATCGTACTGGTACGCCAGAATGTCGAGCGGCTCCTTTGTCTCAAGCGCCTCCATTCCGCCCTGCGGCATGGAGAACGGATTGTGGCAGAACTCAAGCTCCCCGGACTCCTCGCCAATCTCATACATCGGGAAATCGACGATCCAGCAGAACGCATAGCAGTCCTTTTTCATGTACCCGTCAAACGTGCCTGCAAGCGTCTTTCTGATGACGCCCGCCGTCCTCTGCGCCGTCTTCAGATCGCCCGCCGCGAGCGCGACAAAACTGCCGTTTTTCAGGCCGAGCGCCTCGATGACTGCAGCCTTTTTCTCCTGCACAAACTTCGAGATGCCGCCCACAAGCTCCCCGCTCTCGTCCAGGCGGAACCAGTACGTCTTCTGCGCGCTCACGACCTCGATATCCGCGCACATCTTGTCAATCTGCTTCCTGGTGCCCGCAAAATTCTCCGCGACAAGCGCCTTGACCGTCTTTCCCGCAAACGGCTCGAACCCGCAGTCTGCAAGCACATCCGTCGCGTCCTGCACCAGAAGGCTGATGCGCAAATCCGGCTTGTCCGAACCGTACTTCTCCATTGCCTCCAGATAAGGGATTCTCATAAAGGGCGCCTTTGACGCCTCGTGGTAAATGCCATACTTTGCAAAGATCGGCGGCAGCACATCCTCCATCACCGCAAACACGTCGTCCTGGCTCGCAAACGCCATCTCCATGTCGAGCTGATAAAACTCGCCCGGCGATCGGTCCGCGCGCGCATCCTCATCCCGAAAACACGGCGCTATCTGGAAATAGCGGTCAAATCCGGAGGCCATCAGCAGCTGCTTGAACTGCTGCGGCGCCTGCGGCAGCGCATAAAACTTTCCCGGGTGATTCCGCGACGGCACGAGATAGTCGCGCGCGCCCTCCGGGGAGGAGCACGTCAGTATCGGCGTGGTGATCTCCATAAACTCATGCCCGATCATGGCCGCGCGCAGGTCAGCCACAATTTTACTCCTGAGCACAATCTTTTCCTTGACAGCCGGATTGCGCAGATCCAGATAGCGGTATTTTAATCGGGTGTTCTCGTCCGCCTCCCTGGAATGATCAATCTGAAACGGCAATTCATTGTATTGGCACTTTCCAAGCACCCGGACTTTCGAGGGCACAATCTCGATATCCCCTGTCTCCATCCTGGGATTTTTGGCGCTGCGCTCGCGCACCGTCCCTGTGATTTCCAGCGTCGACTCATTGTTGACCGCGTCAATCTGCTCCATAATCTCCTCGGTCTCAACCACAACCTGCGTCTTTCCATAAAAATCCCTCAGCACCAGAAATCCCAGATTTTTACTCACCCTGCGCAGATTGTCATACCATCCGACAAGTGTCACTTCCTCCCCGACATGCTCCAGCCGCAGCTGGTTACAATTATGTGTACGTCCCTGCATCATGAACCTCCCTGCATCCCGCCGCACAGACCTGTGCAGCGGGGTATCTTTCTCTGTCGTTTTACCGGCATTTATTTGCAATACGCTTTGCGTTTCTTATAATACTAGCATCATTGAAAAATACTGTCAAGAAGAATTATCCCGACACTTTTACTCTCCTGTCTCAACGACCGTCCTGAACAGGGCGCGCTCCTCAAGAACTTCCTGAAAACTTCTGCCCAGCTGATTTCCGGGTATGTTGTAGCCTTTGATTTCATTCATGTACGCATCATAGTCGCAGATATAAATGTACACTTTTGAGATATCATGTCCCGCGACTGCCAGCTCGTACACATTGGAACTGCCGTTCTCAATCTTGGTGCCGTCGGCGTCCAGCACGACCGCAATCGTGTCGTCCCCCTCAATTGGGTTCAGCGTCATCTCCACCGCTGACAGTTCAATGCTACGGATTCCAATCCCTGCCTCGTTTGTCTGGTTGAGCTCTATCACGCGGGATGCGCTGTCCTTCTGTGTGACTGTCACATCATAGGACCAGCTTCCCTCCTGCCACCAGTTCTGGTATCTGTTGGGATAATCGTACCACTCCTGCGGCAGCGTCTTCATGTACGCCTCCCACTCCTCGTCGGACATGCGTTCAAGCTCCTCGCCTGACTTTTGTCCCTCCACAGGAAGCGGTTCTGCCAGATCGCCGACAATCTTTGCGATGTCCAGCTTCATGGTGAAGGTTTCCGGGATCGCATCCGCAGATATGTCCGTATAATCAATGCGCAGAATGCCTTCAAACGTGTGCGCATCCGCAAATGTCCCCTCGATCTGGCGCAATGCCTGTACCGCATCCTGCAAGAAGGAATAGTGCTCGGTTGTCTCGGCCGACAGCATCTGCGTGCCGTCCATAAAAAGCGCCATCTCTGGAAACTCCTGTGCATTTTTGACATGCACACCGATAAACACCGCCTGGTTTGTGGCGTACTCCTCCGTCAGCGTGATTGTGAGCTCCCCTGACGTCTGCTGATAGCTTGCCGCATCGTGCTCCCCTCCCTGGACCGCCAGGGTATCCGTGCTCCCCTGAAACAGCGCCACAGTGTCCTCCTCGGGAAGCCGGCCAAATGAAAACAGGTCCGCAATCCTGGAAAAAACACCGCCCAGCACCGGTATTTCTCCCGCCAGCACCGGATTCATGACACAGAATGTCACCATCAGCGCAAACACCGCCGCAGCACTGCCAATTCCCACAATAAGTTTCTTTATGAC
>CAMWOK010000205.1 GCA_947175845.1 uncultured Lachnospiraceae bacterium
TACTTCACTGAGATTGTTCTGAACATTGTGCGAAGTGTTGTTCTGTCCAAAGTCCCTGGACTCCTCACTGCTGTCACCTTCCTTTGCATCTCTCCCCGCACTCTGTGGCTTTGTGCCAGCTTCCACAGGATTCTCCTGCTGATTCTCGGGCAGCTGCTCGTGCTGCTTTGTGTCCTGAGTCTCTGATTTGGTCTGATCCTCTTTGACAATCACTGGTCCTTCAGATGCCTCTTTTACCTCTGGCATCTCAGAAAGCGCTGTTTCATCCTGTTCCCCAGCCAGAAACAGACTGTCACTCTGCTGCTGATCCGCTGCTGTCTGGTCTGCCGGCTCCTGAAGCTTCTGCAAAACCGCCTCAAGCTCCTCACCCGTAAGTCCTGTGTCTTCAAGAAGATTGCTTACTTGTGTCTCCACCATCTTGGTAATATCCTGCAGTGCTGTGTAGAGATCTTCGTTGGCTATAAGGCTGACCGGCGAATCCTGTCCGGCGATCGCAGTCACCAGCTGTGCCATGTTTCCGGTTTCCAGCAGGTCATACGGCTGCAGTCCCAGCGCTTCCATACCGCCCAGCAGCTCCTCGTCCGTGATGCCCAGAATCTGCTTGATCTGCTCGATAATCTGCTCTAATGCCTTCGCAATCTCGTCGACTGTCATCTCCTCAACCGGCTCTTCTGTCTCTGCAATCGCTCCTGCCTGCTCCTTTGCAGCCTTTTTTACAGTCTCATCAGCCACAGATGCTTTTTCATCGACAGTTTCCGCTGTGTCCTGTACCGGTTTTTCTTCTTTGACACTCTGGGTTTCCGCCGTCTGCTGCGCCGTGGACTTTGCACCGTTGTCCGATGTGGTCTGTTCCGGCTTATCGTACTTCTGCGCCGTCTTGTCAAGCACTGCGCCGAAATCCTGCGTTTTCTCAGAAGCGCGCTGTGTGCCGGCAGCTGTCCCAAGCGCAGCGCTGGCGGGATTGACACCCAGAAATGTGTTTTTCAAGGTCGTGTCCGTCATCCTCATTCCCCCTTTCCTGTTTCTTAATTCAATCTATTAAACTTAACAAATCAACTGAATTATCAGAAAATTCAGTCAATTTGAAAGTTACATAATGTATATCGGATAAGTTGTCGGAAAACTTTAGTTTCCTGGATTCATAATCTTGGTAATTCTTGCCGCCACTGCCGGATCCATCTCTCCCATGATTGCGCCTCTGGTCGATGCCGGGAGATTTTTCAGTATAGATGCCGCAAGCTCAAGATTGTCTGTCATGGCTCCGAGAATGGACGCTGCCTTTGCGGCATCCATATTGCTGTAGGTTGCCACGTAGTCCTTCATCTTATTGTCAACTGCCTGTTCCTGAATTACCTGCTTATACAGCGCCTCTGCCGTCGTGGGGTCCATGCCCTCATAGTACTCGCGGTATGCCTCTGCGCCCGGACCGTTGTCAGCGTAGACAACCTCCTCGTAGAACTGTTCCTTGATGCGCTGGAAGTCTACCTGGTTTTTCTCAAAAGTCTGCAGACGCTGTACTTCTGCCTTGAGCGCTTCTATCTGCTCAGAGTATGCGGTGTTTGTATTCTGTGCCTGCTCGAGCTTCTTCTCGATCTCGGTAATCTGATCTACTGCCTCCCTGATGCTGTTGTACCCGCCGTAAGATTTCTCTTTCGGGGACTCTGTGCTCGACTCTGTCGGAAGGATTTTATTGACTACCGGAATATCTTTGAGCATCGGGGTCAACACGTTGGAACCAAACCCGCCGACATCCATCTTGACAAGCAGGCATAGTATCCCAAGCCAAATCACTATGATAAAAATAGTGACCACCACAACAGAACCGTTTGTCCCCTCGATCTGTTCATCCAGCTCACGCTCCTGGCTCTCCAGCTCCTTCGCGCGTTTTCTGGCTTCTTTTTTCTGTTTTTTCTGCTCCTGTTTAAACGCCTTCTGACTCTCCTTCAGCTGTTTGAGCTGCGCCTCCGGTGCGTCGGGGCTCAATGCTTCGTCCTTACGTGCCATATCGCTAACCATGCCTTTCCATAGATTTTATCGAGACTTCCGAAAGAACTTATTTTCTCACACTCTGCTCCTCCATCAGCCTCTGTCCATATGTATATGAAGTAAGCTGGTCAATCTCCTTGCTCTCCGCTGCCAGTTCATCCTTCATAAACTCCTCAAATGCGTTCTCCTTAAGTTTCTCATGCGCCTTTCTCTCCTGCATGAGCTCCTGCAGCGCCGCCCGCGCCTTCTCGACCAGCTTCGCAGCACGGGCCACCTCCCGCATCTGGTCCGCGATGTATTCGTCCATCTTGAGAACTGCCATCTTGTTCTCGCGGATTTTCCGCACATCGATCAGCTCCGTGCGCAGCTTCACGCCCTCCTGCATATAGTACAGCTTTCTCGCGTGAAACTCATCAAGCTTTTTCTTCTCTGCATCAAGGCGCATGTTTGCTTCTGCAAACTCCTGTTTGGCCCTGTCCTCGAGTTTCTCCTTGATATCAAGAATTCCCTGCATCTTGTAACGAAAAACTGCCATTTACTTACCACCCTTTTATATTAGGAACTGATGTTTCTGCATAGTTCCTCAGTCCTGAAACAATGCTTGCAGCTGTTCCACAGACTCCTCAAAAGTAAACTTTGCGTCTGTGTCCTGCAGCAGGTACGCATTCACTTCATCGATCTTATTGATTGCCCTGTCAATATTCGGGTTGCTTCCCCGCTTGTAGGCACCGATGTTAATCAAATCCTCTGCCTCGTTGTAAGTGGCCATAATATTCTTGAGCTTGCCGGCCGCCGACTTGTGTTCTCCCGACGCAACCATAGACATGCATCGCGAAATGCTCTGCAGCACATCAACTGCCGGATAATGATTTCTGTTGGCAAGCTTCCTCGTCAGCATGATATGTCCGTCAAGAATGCTTCGCGCCGTATCGGTAATTGGTTCGTTGAAATCCTCACCTTCCACCAGCACGGTATACAGGCCCGTGATCGAGCCTTTTTCCGAACATCCTGCGCGCTCGAGAAGCTTTGGCATCTCCGAGTAAACACTGGGCGGATATCCTCTTGTAACCGGCGGCTCGCCTGTCGCCAGACCGATCTCTCTCTGTGCCATCGAGAATCGTGTGAGTGAGTCCATCATCAGCAGGACATCCTTTCCCTGATCCCGGAAGTACTCCGCGATCGCCGTCGCTGTCTTGGCCGCCTTGTTTCTCTCGAGAGCGGGTCTGTCCGAGGTCGCCACCACCACGATCGAGCGGCGCATACCTTCCTCGCCGAGATCGCGCTCGATAAACTCGCGCACCTCGCGCCCGCGCTCTCCGATCAGGGCGATCACGTTGATGTCCGCCTTGGTATTTCTGGCAAACATACCCATGAGGGTCGATTTTCCCACACCGGATCCTGCAAAGATACCGATACGCTGTCCTTTGCCCACCGTGATCAGTCCGTCCACCGCCTTGACGCCGAGCGGAAGTACTTCGCTGATGATCGTTCTGCTCATCGGGTCCGGTGGAGGCGCCTCGAGCGGATACCGCTTGACGGTCGTCGGCTCCGGCACAAATCCGTCAATGCATCTGCCCAGTCCGTCCAGCGTCTTTCCCAGCAGGCACTCGCCCACGGACACGCTGAGCGGATAGTTCATATTTTCGACGATACAGCCAAGCCCGATGCCCTCGGTATCCTCATAGGGCATAAGCAGGGTTCTCTTGTCCTTGAACCCCACAACCTCTGCCAGGATACCGTGCTTTTTCTCCGAGTCCGTGTAGATCTTACACATATCGCCAAGCTTGGCGTCCGGACCTGACGACTCGATCGTGAGTCCCACCACGTTCTCCACTTTTCCAAGCTTCTTGAAAAAACTCTTGTTCAGTACTGTCTGATATTTCTGAAAGGAAATACAAGTTTCCATCTTACAATTTACAACCCCTTTTACGGTTCATATGACAGAAGTCTCAACTCTTCGTTCAACGCCTCCAGCTGTGTTCCCAGGCTGCAGTCAAACACACCGTTCCCTGTCTCTATCATACACTCATTTTTGCCAAGTGTGACATCCTCGAGAAGCTCCACATTCTCCAGCGCGATGTTGGTCCCCTTGATCAGCTCCCTCTTCTGCATACTCGCAAAGGGGTAATCCTCCTTTGAGACATGGATCAGATATGTGCTTCCCGTCTCAATATTGCGCATGGTATTCTGTATCAGATAGATGATCAGCTCCCTGGAATTTTTCAGACTCACATGAAAAATGTGCTCGTAAATTCCCGTCAGCGTGTCGATAAAGATCGGCTCAAGTTCCTTAAGCTTCTGCTGGTAATCCTCCTCTATCGCTGCCATCATCTGATCCGCCTGCGCCTGCGCCTGTTCCCGCTCCTCGGCCACACTGCCAAGTCCATCCTGATGTCCCTGCGCAAAGCCGTCGTTCTGCCCCTGCGCAAAGCCATCCTGATATCCCTGGCTTCTGGCCTCCTCAAAGATCTGAATCTTTGCCTGCTCAATCTCGGCGAGCGCCGCCTCGCGCATCTGCTCAATCTGTGCCTGCGCGTCAGCGATCAGCTCCTCCTGGAGCTGGGCTGGCGGCGGCGGAAAATCTCCACCACCCGGCTGAGCACTCTCATCACTTCCCTGCTCCTCGCCGAACATGGCTCCTTCACCCTCGCGAATGAGCTGTGACACTTCCACCGCACTGATTCCCTGCGTGAATCCGTCCACGAACTCAGGTTCTTCTCCACATTCCCTGGCAAGTTCGATGGCAAGCTCTTTCAGCCGCGCCTCCGCCCTTGCATTGGAATCGATAATTCTTGTGTTGGCCGGGTCAACCACGACCCAGCCCGATTTTAATATACCACCACTAGACAACCAGCTCGTCACCTCCGCCTCTCGAAATAACGATCTCCGCAGAATCCTCAAGCTTTCTTATAATGTTGACGATCTTCTGCTGCGCCTCCTCAACGTCCTTCATTCTGACAGGACCCATAAATTCCATGTCCTCTCTGATCATCTCAGCCAGACGCTTTGACATGTTGCTGAAGATGGCATTCTGCACTTCCTCGGTCGAACCCTTACAAGCGATCGCAAGGTCATTGTTGTCAACATCCCTGAGCACACGCTGTATTGCACGGTCGTCAAGCAGCAAGATATCCTCGAATACGAACATCTTCTTTCTGATCTCGTCCGCAAGCTCCGGCTCTTCCACTTCGAGAGTCTCCATGATGTGTTTCTCTGTACCTCTGTCCACGGTATTTAATATCTCTACGACTGCGTCCACACCGCCGATAATTGTGTAATCCTGGTTTACAAGCGAAGACAGCTTTGATTCCAGAACACGCTCCACTTCCTTGATCACATCCGGACTCGTCCGGTCCATCGTCGCGATGCGCCGTGCTACCTCCGCCTGCTTCTCGGGAATCAGCGCCCCGAGAATGGTAGCCGCCTGTCCTGCTGACAGGTAGGATAAAATGAGGGCAATCGTCTGCGGATGCTCATCCTGTATAAAGTTCAACAGCTGCGACGCATCGGTCTTCTTGACAAACTCGAACGGTTTTACCTGCAGGGACGCGGTCAGTTTTCCGATGACATCCATCGCCTTGTCTGCCCCGAGCGCCTTCTCCAAAAGTTCCTTTGCATAACCGATACCGCCCTCTGCGATATACTGCTGCGCCAGACACACCTCATAGAACTCGTTGATCACTTTTTCCTTTACCTGCGGAGTAACGCTCTTGGTGTTTGCGATCTCAAGTGTCAGGTCCTCGATTTCCTCTTCCTTTAAATGTTTAAATATAAGGGAAGATTTCTCAGGTCCAAGGGCAATCAGTAAGATTGCCGCCTTCTGTATTCCCTTTAACTCTTCACTAGCCA
>CAMWOK010000206.1 GCA_947175845.1 uncultured Lachnospiraceae bacterium
TATTATTACTTTGATCTGAACGGAATTATGCAGACCGGCTGGCAGACAATCGGCGACCAGACGTACCTGTTTGCGGCGGACGGCACCATGGCATACGGCTGGTTTAACGACGGCGTATTCAGTTACTATCTGTCGATGGAAGACGGACATAGAGTGACCGGCTGGCAGACAATCGAAGGAAAGACCTACTGCTTTGATGCAAATGGCGTCATGCTGACCGGCTGGCAGACAATCGGCGGACAGACGTACCTGTTTGCGGCGGACGGTTCGATGGTAAGCGGCTGGTTCAACGACGGCGTTTCCACTTACTACCTGTCGATGGAAGATGGACACAAAGTGACCGGCTGGCAGACGATTGACCAAAAGACGTATCTCTTTGACGCAAATGGCGTCATGCTGACAGGCGTTGTGAACTTAAACGGACTTTCGTATCTGTTTGCGGCGGACGGCGTGATGTACACAGGCTGGTTCAACGATGGTGTCACCACAAAGTACTATGATGTGGACGGACATATGGCGGTCGGACTTGTGACAATCGAGGGAAATATGTACTATTTTGACCTCAACGGAACGATGCAGACCGGAATCGTGGATATAGGTGGGATTCCGTACATCTTTGATGTAGATGGAAAAATGCTTCCACAGCCGGCGGTGCCGGAGCTTCCGCTGCAATAGGGGCTGTCAGGAGAGGATTGATATGAGAAAACTAGCTTTGTGTGATGAGATACTGCTGAAAATCGAAAAGCCGGCGCGCTATATCGGAAATGAGGTCAACAGTGTCATGAAAAACAGACAGGACGTGGTTGTCCGGTTTGCAATGTGCTTTCCTGATGTCTATGAGATCGGCATGTCACACCTCGGTATCCAGATACTCTACGATATGTTCAATCGCTTTGAGGATACCTGGTGTGAGCGTGTCTACTCGCCGTGGCCGGATCTGGATTCGGTCATGCGCGAGAGACGGATTCCACTGTTTGCGCTGGAATCGCAGGATCCGATTAAAGACTTTGACTTTCTGGGAATCACGATTCAGTACGAAATGTGCTACACAAACATTCTGCAGATACTGGATTTGTCGCAGATCCCGCTGAGGGCAGTCGAGCGGACGTGGGAGCATCCTATTGTGATCGGCGGCGGTCCCTGCAGCTACAATCCAGAACCAATCGCGGACTTTTTTGACATGTTCTATATCGGGGAGGGCGAGACACAGTATCGCGCCCTCCTGGATTTGTATAAAACGTGCAGGGAAGACGGGGTGTCGCGGGTGGAATTTCTCGCGGAGGCAGCAAAGCTTCCGGGAATGTATGTGCCGCAGTTTTACGCGGTGCGCTATCATGAGGACGGCACCATCCAGACATTTGAGCCGACGCGCCCGGACATCCCTAAAACAGTCGTGAAGGAGATTGTCAGGGATGTGTCGGACACATACTATCCCGAGAAGCCAGTCGTTCCCTTCATTAAGTGCACGCAGGACAGGGTGGTTCTCGAGATCCAGCGGGGCTGTATCCGCGGGTGCCGCTTCTGTCAGGCAGGGCAGCTCTACCGGCCGGTGCGGGAGCGCAGTGTGGAGATGCTCAAGCAATATGCTCTAAAAATGCTCGACAACACAGGGCATGAGGAGATTTCCCTCAGCTCTTTGAGCTCGAGCGACTATTCACAGTTGGAGGAGCTTGTCAGTTTCCTGATTGACAAATGCAGGGAAAAGAAGGTTAATATCTCGCTCCCGTCCCTCCGCATTGACGCTTTTTCGCTGGAGGTCATGGAGAAGGTGCAGGATGTCAGAAAGAGCAGCCTCACGTTTGCGCCCGAGGCGGGAAGCCAGCGGCTGCGCAATGTAATCAACAAGGGACTGACAGAGGAAGTGATCCTGAAAGGAGCCGCGCTCGCGTTTGAGGGCGGCTGGAACCGGGTGAAGCTTTATTTTATGCTCGGACTGCCGACGGAGACTGAGGAGGACATCCGCGGGATCGCGGAGCTTTCCAACCGGATTGCAGAAACCTTTTACGATACAGTGCCGAAAGAGAAACGGACGGGCAAGGTGCAGATTGTCGCCAGCACATCCTTCTTTATTCCGAAGCCGTTCACACCGTTTCAGTGGGCTGCGCAGTGCACGAAAGAACAGTTTCTGTAGCGGGAGTACATGACGAGAAGGGCAGTTTCCGAACAGCACAATCAAAAGAGCATCAAGTACAACTGGCATGAGGCGGACGCGAGTGTCATGGAAGGGGTGCTTGCCCGCGGCGACAGGCGCCTGTGCGAACCGATTTTGAGAGCGTATCAAAAGGGCTGTATCTTTGACGCGTGGGGCGAGTATTACAGGCATGATGTCTGGATGGAGACATTTGCGCAATGCGGTGTTGATATCGGCTTTTACACGACGCGTGAGCGCGGTCTGGACGAAGTATTTCCATGGGATTTTATCGACTGCGGCGTGTCGAAAGCGTTTTTGCAAAGAGAGTGGAAGCGGGCGCTTGCCGGGCAGGTGACGCCCAACTGTCAGGAGCAGTGCAGCGCCTGCGGAGCGGCAAAATTTGCGTGCGGCATCTGCGCGCAGGAGCGGCAGCAGTGCGTCTGACGGTTCTTTTGTGCAGATACTGTCGGATACTTTATGGTTGAATAATTCGATGGATAATTCTTGTGGGAGGTATTTGTGAGATTAAGAGTTAAGTTTTCAAAGCATGGGGTGCTGCGCTTTATCGGGCATCTGGATGTCATGCGGTATTTTCAGAAGGCGATACGCCGCGCGGGGATTGACATCGCATACTCGACAGGCTTCAGCCCGCATCAGATAATGTCCTTTGCCGCCCCGCTGGGCGTAGGGCTTGAGAGCAACGGAGAATATATGGACATCGAGGTCCATTCGCTGACGAGTTCCGGCGCACTGATAGACGCGCTCAATGCGCAGATGGTTGACGGGATCGAGATTCTTGAAGCCCGGCTTCTCCCGGATGACGCCGGCAATGCCATGGCGAGCGTCGCGGCGGCAAAGTACAGCATTTCCTTTCGACCGGGCTGTCGGCCGGATTTTCTGACCCGTTCCGTCATAGATGACTTTAACAGTCAATCAGAGGTGATTGTGACCAAGAAGACGAAGCGCAGCGAGGCAACCTTCGACATGAAGCCCTCTGTCTACGCATGTTCTTTTGACGAGGAGAGCGGTTCTTTGAGCCTGACTGTCGACGCGAGCAGCGCGGGCAACATCAAACCTGCGCTCGTGGTAAAGGCGTTGTATGACATGCATCATCAGGCGTTTGACGAGTCCGTCCTGCTAATTACAAGGGAAGAGACCTACACAAATATCGGGACAGCACAGGACGTGCAGCTCAGGCCGCTTGGGTATATCGGGAGTGATTACTGATTATGGATGCAGTGCGCTATGTGATAACAGAATATACACACAACAATCGAAAGGGAGTTCTCTCTTTTTCCCTCCACGCCAAGACAAACAAGATGGATGCGGTACACTTTTCTCCCCTTTCTGAGAGCATGGACGCCGCAGCGATCGGAGATATCTTTGTCGCGAAGGTGACAAACGTTGTCCGGCAGCTGAACGCGGCATTCATTGATTATGCGCCAAACCAAAAAGGCTATCTGCCGATTCGGCCCGAGTATGCACCCGTCATCACGAACCGCAAATATGATGGAAGAATCCTGGCGGGAGACGAGATTCTTGTGCAGATGGAAAAAGAGGCCGTGCGGACAAAAGAGCCTGTGTTCACCACGAATTTGTCGCTGGCAGGCAGGTACAGTGTCGTTTCCAGCGCCAACACCTACAAAGGCGTGTCGCGCAAGTGCACTAAAACTGAGAAAGAGCAGCTGCGCGCGGCGATTCCGCAGGATATGGAATACGGTGTTGTCATCCGGACGAATGCGGCGGCACTCTTACAGTCACCGGATGGATTGCGTCCGATAACGGAAGAAATCCGCTCTCTGAATGACAGACTGGCCGCCCTCATCCATGACGGCATCCACAGGACGTGCTACAGCCGAATCTGGACTGCCGCGCCGTCCTATCTGACGAATATGCGCGATGAGGGCGTCTCTTTTCAGCAGATCCTCACGGACAGCCAGGAGATTTACGAGACCGTAAAAGAGTTTGCGGCGCTCTATATGCCCGAACAGCTCGCAGGCATTTTGTTATATCAGGACGCCTCCTACCCGCTGCACAAGCTGTACTGCGTGGAGACGCAGCTCGACGAGCTGCTCTGCAAAAAGGTCTGGCTGCGATCCGGCGCCTATCTGATTCTTGAAAAAACAGAGGCAATGTATGTCATTGATGTCAATTCGGGGAAGAATATTACAAAAAAAACGTCTTCAGAGTACATTTTTCAGATTAATCTGGAAGCGGCGGGCGAGATTATGCGGCAGATACGCCTGAGAAATCTCACCGGAATGATACTGGTTGACTTCATCAATATGGAGGACAGCGGGAAGGAGAACGAACTGCTTTCGGAACTGCGGCTCCATGCAAAAAAGGATCGCATTCTGACCACAGTTGTCGATATAACGGCGCTCGGGCTGGTGGAGATCACCCGCAAAAAGACGACGAAATCCCTGGCAGAACAGCTCGGCGTACCGCAGTGAGAAAACGAATTGTAAAAGGAATCTTTCCGAAGGAGAATAATGAACAGTACATTCAATCTAAAAAAGAAACTTCCCATTATCATTTTTGTTGTCGTTTCATTGTATGCTGCTGTCTTTGCTACGTTTATGGTTGTGGCAGGCATTCTGCCATCCCGTATCTACAACAATGAGAGGTATCTTGCCCGCACCGACGCCACTGCCAATAAAGTCCAGTACAAACGAACTGTACAGGATGATGGCGTTGTCACAGTAACCTGCGGCAGGATGACTGGAACGGATGTGGTCTGGGAGTATAAATCGGACGGGGACATGACCCTGCAGATGCACTATACCTTTCAGGTGACAAGCGGAAAGGCGAAACTGATTCTGGTTAATCCCGACAAAACTGTCACGACGCTGGTTGAGCTGGACAGTGCAGCTGCCGCAGATAGTCAGATCAAACATCCTGATACATCCGACAATACAGCAGCGCAGGAGACAGAGTCCACAATGGATCTCGAACTGAAACAGGGAAACAGCCAGATAAAGATTGTGTGCGGGAAAGGGACCTCTTTTTCGCTTCGTTTTTATCTAAACGGGCTGTAAAAGGTCGAAAGCAGAAACAAACCATGTGTGGCAGCTGGGGGAGGAACTGCTCGCAGAGGCGTTTCTGCCGGATGCAGCACTGCTGGAAGACTTAAAACAGCGGTTGAATATACTGCTGAGAAGGTAAAACCGGAGTTCGTAACGAACAGGATTTAACAAAAAAACAGGGGGCATTATGAAAAAGACAGAAACAATTGTACAAAAACTGATTACAGTGATAGACAATAAGGACATCCTGGAGGCAGCATGCGGAGGCGCCGAGTTTTCGAATGCGGCTTCTGCGTATGCCCGCAGTGTCTCGTGTATCGATCTGGATGACAGCAGACTGCATCTGGCAGATCCAAATACCGTTCAATTCGAAATCATGGATGCTGCGCAGATGCGCTATGCAGATGAGACCTTTGACACAGTTTTTCTGTACAATGCCTTTGCGCATGTTCAGTCACAGTGGGAGGCCATTGAAACAGAATGCCGGCGCGTGCTCAAACCAGATGGAAGCATATACATTATCGCCACGTGGAAGGTTGATATCGCACTGATGAGAGATTTATTCGGGGATCGGGCGGAATGGAACGGTGCATTTTTTATTGTCAGAATTGATAAAAACAGGTAATAACTATCATGAAAAGAAAAATCGCGT
>CAMWOK010000207.1 GCA_947175845.1 uncultured Lachnospiraceae bacterium
GCTTCAGGCGGCTGCCAAGACAAGCACAAAAAATATTGCCCCCGCAAAACGCCCTGAGCGGAAGGACGAGGAAAACGCTGATGATGTCAGAAAATCGACCGAATATTATAATAAGAACGCGAAACCGGGAAGCCTTGCAGCGAAAGCAAATATGGTGAAACAGTATAATGAGAAAAAATAGGATATGTAAATGGCGGATAGAATGATTTTATGGGGGAAAATAAAATGGAGTACAAGGAATTCAAAGGTAAGACCAAAAATGATGCCATAACTGAGGCGTGCAGGCATTTTTCGATACCGAGCGACAAGCTTGATTACGAGGTGATTGAGGAGGGAAAAGCTGGTTTTCTTGGAATGGGTGCAAGGCCGGCTGTCATCAGGGCGCGCGTGAAGGAAGAGAGCAGCGAGGTTGCAGACATCGAGCCTGTGAAGCTCTCTGAGACGCCAGTGATCCCAAACGTGCAGGCCGCCGCCGAGAAAGTTGACAGGATCGATGTGGAAGCTGCCGCCAACAAATTTCTGAGCGATGTGTTTGCCGCGATGGAAATTACGGTAACCATTTCGGCAAAATATAACGATGCACTCAAAACCCTCGAGGTTGATCTCAGCGGTGATGACATGGGTGTATTGATCGGCAAGCGGGGGCAGACGCTCGATTCGCTGCAGTATCTGATCTCCCTTGTTATCAACAAGGGGACGAGCGAGTATGTGCGCGTGAAGGTTGACACCGAAAATTACAGACAGCGCCGCAGGGAGACATTGGAAAATCTGGCAAAAAATATTGCGTACAAGGTGAAGCGTACAAGACGGCCTGTTTCTTTAGAGCCTATGAATCCATATGAGAGAAGAATTATCCATTCTGCGCTGCAGAATGATCGTTATGTGACAACGCACAGCGAGGGTGAGGAACCTTTCAGGCGCGTGGTTGTGACGCCCAAGCGGGAAAGCAGCAGCAGCTATGCAGACAGCAAGAGTTATCGCGGGGGCAAAAGCGTCAATAAGAGCTATCATAAAAATTATAACCGGAGCTACAGCAAGGGTAATAAAGATTATAATCGCGACCGCACAGAAAGTAGTGTTGAAACAGTTGAACAGGAGTAATGGCTATGATAAAATGAACCTTGATATATCAAGGTTCATTTTCATGTCCGTTGGTTTGTGGGACTGATAATTTCTGGACAGAGGGAGATTGAGGAGATGAGGACAGAAACCATCGCGGCGATTGCCACGGCAGTCAGTGACTCTGGAATTGGAATCATCCGCATCAGCGGGGAGGATGCAGTGTCAGTCGCTGACAAAGTTTATCATTCGAAGAATAATCGAAAACATCTGGCTGATGTCAAAAGCCATACCATTCATTATGGCTATATCTATGACGGCAGTGATCTGATAGACGAGGTCATGGTCGCTGTGATGCGTGCTCCCAACACTTACACAAAGGAGGACACGGTTGAGATTGACTGTCATGGCGGGATTCTTGTGATGAATCAGATTCTGAATGTGATCCTGAGAAATGGATGCAGGCTCGCTGAGCCGGGGGAATTTACAAAACGCGCATTTTTAAATGGAAGGATCGATTTATCCAGGGCGGAGGCTGTCATGGATCTCATTCATTCCAAAAATGAGTTCGCGCTGCGATCGTCTGTCAGACAGCTCAGGGGAGCTGTGTCGGACAAGGTTTCTTCCCTGCGCGGAGAAATTTTGTATGAGATTGCCTTTATTGAATCAGCACTCGATGATCCGGAGCATGTGAGCCTTGACGGGTACTGCGAGAGGCTCGAAGCGAGAGCAATGCGGATAAGCGCGGAGCTGAGAGCGCTGATCGACCGCGCGGACAGTGGAAAGATGCTCAAGGATGGTATCAACACGGTCATTGTCGGAAAACCCAACGCCGGGAAATCTTCTCTGCTGAATCTCCTTGTAGGTGAGGACAAGGCGATTGTCACAAGCGTCGCCGGAACGACAAGAGATGTTTTGGAGGAGTCTATCAGGCTGCACGGCATCGGCCTGAATATCATCGACACTGCGGGAATCAGAGACACGGAGGATGAAGTTGAGAAAATCGGCGTGGAGAAAGCCAGGAAATATGCTGAGACTGCAGATTTGATCGTCTATGTGGTGGATGCCTCGCGCGCACTTGATGAGAATGACGAAGCGATAATGGAGCTAATCGCGGACAAGAAGGTGATTGTCCTGTTGAATAAGACGGATCTGGAACAGATTGTCAGCGAGGAGGAGATCTGTAAAAAAATGACACATGTGTCAGTTATTAGAACTTCCACAAAAGAGAACACAGGGATCGACGTGTTTGAGGAGACGATCAAACGGTTGTTTTTTGGCGGTGCGATCGCAGTGAATGACGAGCTCTATATCACGAACCAGCGGCATAAGGAAGCGCTGGTGGAAGCGTATGAAAGTATGGAAATGGTGATAAAGAGCCTGTCCGACGGGATGCCGGAAGATTTTTATTCAATTGATCTGATGAGTGCTTACGCTTCACTTGGCAGGATTATCGGGGAGGAAGTCGGCGAGGATCTCGTCGAGGAGATCTTTAGCAGGTTTTGTATGGGAAAATAGCAGGGGGAGAGTGATTGCATGTCAGGGATTCGGGAACAGGTAGATGTGTGTGTGGTGGGAGCAGGTCATGCGGGCTGCGAGGCGGCGCTTGCCTGTGCGCGGATGGGATTGGAGACTGTGATTTTTACAGTGAGTGTCGACAGCATTGCGCTGATGCCCTGCAATCCCAATATTGGCGGTTCCTCAAAGGGACATCTCGTGCGGGAGGTCGACGCGCTGGGCGGTGAGATGGGGAAAGTGATCGATAGAACGTTTATTCAGTCCAAAATGCTCAATGTCTCTAAAGGTCCGGCTGTCCACTCACTCCGCGCGCAGGCTGACAAGGCGGAGTATTCAAGAGAGATGCGCAGGGTCCTCGAGCATCAGGAACATCTGACAATCAGGCAGGCAGAAGTTGTGGAACTTCTTGCGGAGGAACTTGAAACGCAAAAGGGACTGTACCAGAAGCGGATTGTCGGAGTGAAAACTTTCACCGGATCTGTGTATGAGGCGGGGGCTGTCATTCTATGCACCGGCACATATTTGAAGGCGCGGTGTCTGTGCGGTGAGTCCATCACGCACACCGGTCCAAATGGACTGCAGGCGGCGAATTATCTGACGGACAGTCTTTGTTCCCTTGGGATTGAGATGCGCAGGTTTAAGACGGGAACTCCGGCGAGAATGGACAAACGTTCTATTGATTTTAGCAGGATGGAGGAGCAGTTTGGCGATGCGCGCGTTGTGCCGTTTTCCTTTTCCACAAATCCGGATGAGGTGCAGATCGATCAGGTTTCCTGCTGGCTGACCTACACAAATGAAGCGACGCATGACCTGATTCGCGCAAATCTTGATCGATCACCGATCTATGCTGGCATTATCGAGGGAACGGGACCGCGGTACTGTCCTTCCATAGAGGACAAGGTTGTCAAATTTGCAGACAAGGAGCGCCATCAGGTCTTTATAGAGCCGGAGGGACTTCACACAAATGAAATGTATATAGGCGGCATGAGTTCATCGCTTCCGGAGGATGTTCAGCTGGCGATGTATCGGACAGTGCCCGGGCTGGAACACTGCAGAATGGTTCGGAATGCCTACGCGATCGAGTATGACTGTATTCAGGCAGATCAGCTTTATCCGTCTCTTGAATTTAAGACGATCAGAGGATTGTTTAGTGCAGGACAGTTTAATGGAAGCAGTGGATATGAGGAGGCAGCCGCGCAGGGACTGGTTGCCGGAATCAACGCCGGGTTGTTTCTTAAGGGAGAGGATCCGATCGTGCTTGATCGTTCGCAGGCATATATTGGTGTTTTAATTGACGATCTTGTCACGAAAGAAAATTTTGAGCCATATCGAATGATGACTTCCCGCGCGGAGTACAGGCTTTTGCTTCGACAGGACAACGCGGATCTGAGGCTTCGAAAGATTGGATACGAGGCAGGGCTGGTCACCAGAGAACAGTATGACTGCGTGTGTGAGAAAGAGCGTCTGATAGCGCAGGAGATCGCGCGCCTGCAGTCAGTTAAAGTCGGTGCAAACAAGGAAATACAGGCATTTTTGGAGAGCAGGGGAAGCAGCGGTTTGAAAACTGCAGCGACACTTGCGGAGCTGATCAGCCGACCGGAATTGTCCTATGAGCAGATCGCAGCAATTGACCCGGACCGGAATGAATTGCCAGCTGATGTTATTGAACAGATTGACATCAATATTAAGTATGATGGATATATTAAGCGGCAGCTCAAACAGGTAGAGCAGTTTAAAAAGATAGAAAAGAAAAAAATTTCGCCCGATCTGGATTATGATGCGATTCAGAATCTCAGGCTTGAAGCGCGGCAGAAGCTTCAAAAGTATAAACCGGTATCAGTCGGACAGGCTTCGCGCATCAGCGGTGTTTCCCCGGCAGATATCTCGGTTCTGCTTGTCTATCTCGAGCATCTGCACCAGAGCTGATGAGAGTTTTTTGTTCAATAAATTGGATTTTGACATGCATTGTATGTGGCAGTCGGTCAATATAAAGCGATGAGCAGGATATTTGCTGCATAAAGTGACGCGCGACAGAGAATTGTTTATAATGGGAGAATAACAGATGGAGAACAAATGTGATTTGACAATTCTGCAGGATGGGTTGTCTGAATTAGGTATTTCACTGGATGAAACACAGATCGATCAGTTTGTCCAGTATTATGAACTTTTGATCGAATGGAACAGTTTTATGAATCTGACTGCGATCGTGGATTGGAAGGATGTATGTATCAAGCATTTTATTGACAGTTTATCTCTGTGCAGGGCGCTTGACTGTACAGGGCAGCTGTCTGTGATCGATATTGGGACAGGAGCAGGATTTCCTGGGATTCCACTAAAGATTGCCTTTCCACAGTTGAAGATAACACTGCTGGATTCTCTGGGAAAGAGAATTAAGTTTCTGCATGAGGTGACAGAGCGTCTAGGACTCGAGACAATCGAGGCGGTTCATGGGAGGGCGGAGGATTTCGCAAAGCCTGGAATGCTGCGGGAACAGTTTGATCTGTGTGTGTCGCGCGCAGTTGCCCATCTTTCAACTCTGTCAGAATATTGTCTGCCTTATGTGAGGGTGGATGGATTTTTTGTCTCTTACAAATCAGAAAAAGTCTCTGACGAGATGCAGGAAGCACAGCGTGCGATTGCAATGCTCGGAGGAACGATCTATGCCCAAAAAGAGTTGATTCTTCCCAATTCCGATATTTACAGAAATCTGTTTATGATCAAAAAGAATTGCAGCACACCCAAAAAATACCCAAGAAAAGCAGGTTTACCGTCAAAAGAACCTCTGTAAAAAACAGCTTGTTCTCTGTTGGAAATTTATGTAATTAAAGAGGGGGAGGGATATGAACAAAAAAGAGGTATCGCTGCAGGAGGCGGAGCGCCGGCGGATAGCTGAGGCGCTTCATGATACCACCATACAGGATATGGTATGTCTGTCACAGCAGCTGGAACTGATTCTGTTGCATATGGATCAGGATCTTCTGCAGGCAAAACTTGAGATTGCTGTCGCGCGCAGGCAAGTGAAGCGTATGATTACAGAGATGCGGGAGACCATCTATAATCTGCGTCCTGTGATGCTCGATGATGTCGGGTGGACGGCGGCTCTGGACAACCTTCAGGATCAATTGTCAAAGAATAGTGCGGATGTAAAGATCTGTTTTGATGTCGATGCGGTTGACACGGCAGATGGAGTGACCGCAATTTCTA
>CAMWOK010000208.1 GCA_947175845.1 uncultured Lachnospiraceae bacterium
CAGCTGAACAATCAGGCAAGTCAAGGTGCCAGTTACTTAATATTCGTTGTACTAGGCTCACTCCCTGCTCCACAAGTAGCTGTACGCCTGTGTACGCGCCGCAAACCGCTGTGTCTTGAGCAGTTTGCGAACCTCCGCCTTCGTGTACCATCCCGGCACAATCTCCTCCACCGTGGAGGTGCTTGGCTTAAATGTCCCCCGCGCTTTCCCCACCACGCAGACATTGATCTCATTGCTGAACCCTACCGCGCTGTAGCTTGGCCCGATAAAATCGTCTATCTCATACAATTCCAGTCCGGTCTCCTCCCACAGCTCGCGCTTTGCGCTCTCGACCGGCTCCTCGCCCTCGTCTATCAGCCCCGCCGGAAAGTTGTAGACCCAGTCGCCTACCGCCATGCGGAACTCCTTATCAATCAGCAGTTTTTCTCCGCTCTCGTCCGTCGCGATGATGACGACGGAGTCCGGCCTGCTGCCATTGAGCGCCTCGAGCGTGTCCAGATCTTTGCTGCGGCTGATGATCTCGTAGATTTTTTCAGTTTTATCCACAGTCTCGTAAGCGACATCATAGCGCGTGATAAATGTTCCTTCTTCTCTCTTTCTGATCCCTTTGAATTTCATATCATCCAGATCCTCCTTCGTTGATGATAACTCCATTATACATCCTCACTCCTGCAAAAACAAATACCCTAATAAAAAATTCACAAAAACAAACTTTCTGTTTATTAATCGCACACTTTATGCTAATATAAGTATATAATGGATAAAATCTTTCAAAAGCATAAATTTTAACCACAGATCTCAGGAGGACTTTACAATGAAGTATAAGGTATTGTTGGCTGGAAACAGCCGGAAACTCATCGGAAATTTTTTTCTGCAGATGGATTTCGCATTTGAGTGCGTGACATCATCCATCATTTTTGATGACCTGAAAAATCATGTCCAGTATTTTGAACCGGACATTTTTATCTATTGTATGCGCGCGGAAACGCGTGAGGATCTCATCACAGTCGCAAGCTTCCACGATGTACTCGGCAAAAACGACATCCCGTTTGCTGCCATCGGCGATTCCGTGAGTCTTGATTTCATGAGCAAGATTCCAAACTGTGTGCCCGAGCTGAGCATCAAACTTCCGATGTCCACCACGGACATGGAGGACACCATCACAAGATTTATCAAGAAGCACAAGGCATTTCTGTCCTCTGCCGCGGACTCACCGCTCTCCCTTGCGCTGAACGCCAACGCCAACAGTGCATTTGACACGCTGGCACAGCTCGACACTGTGCTAGAGGCAGTCGAGAAGGCACCTGAGGACAAAGACACCGCAGGACGGCAGCCGGAAGCACCCGACCGCCACCGCATTCTTGTCATCGACGACGCCACAATCATTCACAAGACAATCAAGGGATATCTGGATTCCCGGTACGAAGTCGCCACCGCCATCAGCGGAAAAGTCGCGCTCCGGTTCCTTAACGCCAAGGAAGTCAGCCTGATTCTGCTCGACTATGAGATGCCGGAGATGAACGGGCCTGCCGTTCTTGAGGAGATCCGCAAAGACCCTTATCTTGCAACCATTCCCGTCGTATTCCTCACAGGAATCAACGATGTGGAAAAAATCAAGAGCGCCCTCGCGCTGAAGCCGCAGGGGTATCTGCTGAAACCTGTCGAGAGAGATTCCCTCCTCGCCAAAATCAGGGAACTTATTGACTAAACCGTATAAAATGGGAGGCATGTCATTATGAATAACGAGATAACACTCACGGATCTATTTGAGGTGGAGATGCTCCAGCGCCTGCAGGATTCCTTTTCCAAAATGACAGGCTTTGCGGCCATTATCACAGACGCCGATGGCGTCCCGGTCACAAAGGGAACAAACTTCACCGACTTTTGCAGTAAGTATACCCGGAATTCTCCGATCGGATGCCTGCGCTGCCAGCAGTGTGACAAGCACGGCGCAGAGCTTGCGCTGAAGGTGGGTTCCTCTGTGACATACTACTGTCACGCCGGACTTATGGACTTCGCTGCGCCGATTATGGCCGGGGAAAAAATGGTCGGCTGCTTTGTCGCCGGGCAGGTTCTTACCGCTCCGCCTGACATCACGCGGATCATGCAGGTTGCCGCCGAGATCGGCATCGACCTGATCAACTATCTGCAGTCTGTCATGAGCGTTCCCGTCATAGAAAAGGATAAGCTTGAGAATGCAGCGCTGTTCCTCTACACACTCACAAGCGCCCTCTCGAGCATTACATACCACAAATACATCATGAAGGAAGCCAACATTGAGATCGAGAAGGCAGCTAACTTGAAATCCGACTTCCTCGCCAACACGAGCCACGAGCTGCGCACGCCCATGAACGCCATCATCGGTATGACAGAGATGGCGCTGCGCGAGGAGATGTCCCCGACAGCCAAAAATTATATCAACCAGATCAAGGCCGCTGGAAAATCGCTGCTCACCATCATCAATGACATCCTTGACTTCTCCAAGATTGAGTCCGGCAAGATGGACATTGTCACTGCAAACTACGAGCCGGCGTCCATGATCAACGACATTGCTAACATCATCAACACGCGCATCAACAAGGATGACGTGGAGCTTGTGCTGGATATCAATCCTGACATCCCCAAGGTTTTATACGGCGATTGTATCCGCATCAAGCAGATTATCACAAACCTGGCAAACAATGCCACCAAGTTTACCCGCGTGGGACAGATCTGTCTGAAATACGATTTTGAGCGCGTCTCAGAAGACACGATCAACCTGCTGTTTTCCGTGTCTGACACCGGCATCGGCATCAAGCCCGAGGACATCGGAAAGCTTTTCAAGTCGTTCCAGCAGGTTGACAGCAAGCGTAACCGCAACATGGAGGGCACGGGGCTTGGTCTTGCCATCAGCAAACAGCTGGTAAATCTCATGCACGGGGATGTCTCTGTGGAGAGCGTGTACGGCGAAGGCTCCACCTTCTCATTCACCATTCCGCAGAAGGTCATTGACGCGGACTCCTCTATCACGCTGACGGACAATCCGCCCTGCCATGCAGTCGGTTTTCTCGACAACACCTACGCGCAGATTCAGCTCAAGCGGGATATGCACAAGCTCGACATTGATTACACGGATTTGAAGGACATGGATGTGATATCCTACCTGACTGAGAACATTGACACCCTCAAAGATCTCTATCTGTTTATGCCGCAGAAATATTTCGACCAGACGCTCCAGGATTTTGTCAATGAGCACCCCGAGCTCAACACGATCGTCGCAGTGCCCTACGACACCTCGGCGGACTACATCCCCTCCAATGTAATGGTCGTGCACAAACCGCTGTCGATCCTGTCGCTTGCAGGTATCTACAACCATGAGGAGTTCGGCGAATATGACGGCCCGTCCTCCGATGAGTACTACGATTTCACTGCCGAGACAGCAAGAATCCTGATCGTGGATGACAACTCCATCAACCTGACTGTAGCGCAGGGGCTTCTTGAGCCTCTCAACATGCAGATTGACACCGCCCTCAGCGGCAATTCCGCAATCTGCAAAATATCGGAGACAATGTATGATATGATCCTGATGGATCACATGATGCCGGAGCTTGACGGCATCGAGACAACCCGCATTATCCGGCGGTTCCACTCCGAGTACGACAATGTCCCGATCATTGCGCTCACCGCCAACGTCATCGGAGATGTCCGAAATATGTTCATTGAGGAGGGAATGAACGACTTTATCGCAAAACCGATCGAAGTCCGTATGCTGATCAACACGATCCGCAGATGGCTTCCCAAGGAAAAAATCAAAAAACATTCCGCCGCCAGACACGTGCCTCCCAAAAAGAAAGTTGAACTGCCCGACATTCCTGAACTCAACATCAAGGGCGCCCTGAATCTGCTGGGCAGCGAAGATCTCTTCATGACGATCCTCGCGGACTACTACCACGCGATACCAAAAAAACTCAAGCTGATACAGAGCTATATGGACACGGAGGAATGGCACAACTATACGGTGGAAGTTCATGCGCTCAAGAGTGCCTCAAGGCAGATCGGCGCCGACGAACTCTCCGACCGGGCTGCCGCGCTGGAAGCCGCCGGAAACGCCAGGGACATTGACATCATCCGCCAGAATACCGACGACGCGCTCTCCATATATGCGCATCTGCACGATATCCTGAGTCCCTTCTTCCCCGAGAAGCTGCAGGATGAGGGCAAACCACCCATAACGGCTGACATTCTGGACACAGTCTTTGACGAAATGCGGCTTGCGATCGATGACCTAGACATGGACAGAATGGATGATGCCATTCACACGCTGGACGGATACAGCTTCGACGGGGAAAACCGCGAACTGTACAACAGGCTCTGTGAGGCCGTGGCAGACATGGACCCCGACGCGTGCGAAAGTGTTATTGCCAGCTGGAATAAGATCATCTGAAAGAATACCCTTCGGGGTATTCTTTTTTGTCACTGGCTCAGCTTGTATTCACTGCGGTACTGGTTTGGCGTCTTGCCGGTCGACTTCTTAAACGCCTGTGAAAAATAGGACTGGGATGAGAAGCCGAGCGTGGTCGAAATCTGTGCGATCGAGTATGTCGTGGACTCCAGAAGCGATTTGCCCTCCTGTATCCGCTTCTGCAACAGATACGTGATGGGAGAAACCCCGACATATCTCGTGAATGCATGGACCATATAATACTTGTTCATGTGGGAGAGCGACGCCAGCGTGTCCAGCGTTATATTCTCTGCATAGTTTGCCTCGAGATAATTCTTGATTCGAATGCACTCCCGGTTCGCGAACGCGTTGCTGCCCTGAACGATAGACAGATGATTATTCCGGAGCATACACAGCAGGATAACATCCAGCAGCTTTTGGCACACAGACTCATAGTTGCCCTGTTTTTTGTCGATCTCCTCTAGCATAATATTCAGATATGCATAGATATTCGAACGCTGCGTATTATACTTATACACATCCCCAAATGCCGTCTGCATGTAGACGCCCTCCTGCGCTGCCGCAATATTTTCAAACGAGAAGGAAAGCCCCTCTATCCCCAGCACAATATACTCGAGAGGGGCTGTCCGCAGTGATTTTTCCGTGTGCTGGACATTGGGATTGATGACAACCATGTCGTTGGAACACACCGGAAACTCCATGCCCTCTGTGATGAAGGAGCCGCTCCCCCGCACAACATAAAAAAGCTCACTGAATGTGTGGGAGTGCAGGATGCTCTGCCAGTCTCCCTCATATTTTGATGTGGAAACATACAAAAGCTTCACTCCGTCAAAGCAGGTGATCGGATTGTCTTCTATACAATGTCTGGTATTCCCCATAATACACTCCCCTTTTGCCGTCCGGCCAATCCATTTTAGAAATTTTGTATATAGACCAAATAAATCCAAAATTTCTAAAAAACACATAAAATCTTTTTTGTAGATACAGCACAGAAGCGCGGCAGAATTTATTTGTGATAAATTTCTTGATTTCTATAAAATGCATAAACTTCTTTCATCCATGCAAATTGCAGTGTGCACTTTGTACAACTTCTGATTTTATCCTAACACATTTTTAAAAAATATTCAACAAAAAGCAAGATTTCTAAAATATCCAGCAACAATCAGATTGAATCTGAAAAATGAAATGGTTATACTTAAGTTACTGTCTCTAATACAAATCTTAAGCTACCGACGATACTCCTGGGGGAGATCTCGGAGGTCGCCGTATCA
>CAMWOK010000209.1 GCA_947175845.1 uncultured Lachnospiraceae bacterium
TTCATACAATAGAATAAATAAGTCCTGGGGGCATTTCTTGAAAACCTTTGAGCAACCGTTATCTGCCAAGGAGGAGACCTTGTACCTGGAAGCAATGAACAGCGAGGATTTGGAAGCAGCCCATAGGGCAAGGCAGATTCTGATTGAGAGAAATCTGCGTCTGGTGGCGCACGTGTCAAAGAAATACATGGGGTGCGGGGAGGATATGGAGGATCTGATATCCATAGGAACCATAGGGCTGATCAAGGCAGTGAACACCTTCAAGGCAGAGAAGGGCAGCAGGCTTGCCACATACGCGGCAAGGTGCATTGACAATGAGCTGCTGATGATGTTTCGGGCGAGAAAGAAAGTTACGCGGGAAGTATCGCTGTATGAACCGATCGGAACGGACAAAGAGGGAAATGAGATCAATCTGATCGATGTCTGCGAGCAGGAACAGCGCGATATCGTGGATGATATGGACATGATGGCGAAACTGAAATGTCTGTCGCACCTGATCGAGGAAAAACTCGATCACAGAGAGCGCGAGATCATAAAACTGCGCTACGGAATGTCGGGAAACAGTTTTACCGGTGAGGAGATGACGCAGAGAGACATAGGAAAAATGCTGGGGATTTCCAGAAGCTATGTGTCCCGCATCGAGAAAAAGGCTCTGGGAAAGCTGCGGACAGGGCTGGAAGAGCAAAAACTGTGCTGAGCTGTGCTGTTTTTTACATTTCGTGTGCTAATTTTTACATTTGAGTTGTATTCCAGTGTTATTTATGCTATATATGACAGATAAATCATAAATATGGAGGAATAGAAGTGGATGTATAGCAGAGTGATCACGGGTGCCATCAACGGCATCGAGAGTATGCTCGCGACAGTTGAGGTCGACGTTTCGAGAGGTATGCCGGGATTCGAGATGGTAGGACAGCTGAGCAACGAGGTAAAGGAGGCAAAGGAGCGTGTCAGGGTGGCACTCAAAAATGCCTCCGTGGAAATACCTCCCAAGAGGATTACAGTCAGTATCTCTCCGGCGGAGACGCGCAAGGAAGGAGCCTCCTACGATCTTCCGATCGCGGTCGGGATTCTCGTCTCGCTGGGACTGATTCCAAAGGAGGGAATTGGCAGCACTCTGATTGTGGGAGAACTGGGGCTGGACGGGTCCGTGCGCGCTGTCAGGGGCGTGCTTCCGACTGTGCAGAAAGCGAAGCAGGAACGCATAAAGCGATGCATTGTTCCAGCTGCAAATGTGCGCGAGGGTGCAGTCATAGACAATATCGAAATGATCGGGGTGCACACGCTGGCAGAAACCATAGCATATCTTCGGGAGGTTGAGGAGCGCAAGGCGCAGAGGATAGCGCCCGCCAGACAGACTCTGATGGAAAGTTTTGAGGCACCGGATACCGAACTGGATTTTGTGGAGATCAACGGGCAGGAGACAGTAAAACGGGCAGTGGAAGTGGCGGCGGCAGGATTCCATCACATACTGCTGATCGGACCGCCCGGTTCGGGAAAAACCATGATTGCAAAGCGGATACCGACGATACTGCCGGATCTGTCCAGGGAGGAGAGCCTGGAGGTTTCCACGATCTACAGCGTGGCAGGGCAGCTGGATGAAGATAAGGCACTGATCACAAAAAGGCCATTTCTGGATCCGCACCACACCATCTCGGAGCAGGCGCTTGCAGGCGGCGGCAGGATTCCCAGACCAGGGGTCATCTCGCTGGCGCACAGGGGTGTTCTGTTTATGGACGAGCTGCCGGAGTTTCGCCACAATGCGATCGAGATTCTCCGCCAGCCGCTCGAGGACAAGCGCATTCACATCGCAAGAACATACGGGAATTTTGTGTATCCGGCAGATTTTATGCTGGTGGCTGCGATGAACCCCTGCCCATGCGGCTATTTTCCGGACAGAAACCGCTGCAGCTGCTCGGAGGCGGAGGTCAGGCGATATCTGTCGAGAATATCTGGTCCGATATTAGACCGGATTGACGTGGTGACTGAGGCGCCGCGGGTCGATATCCGGCAGCTGTCGGCCGATATGCCAAACGAGCGCAGCGCCGCTGTCAGAAAGCGGGTCATGGGAGCGCGGGAGCGGCAAAAACACCGCTACCGGGGAACGCGCTACCGGTTTAACGCCGAGCTGCGCGCCGGGGACGTGAAACAGTACTGCAGGCTGGGAATGGACGAGCAGGAAATGATGGAGGAAATATTTACCATGATGAATCTGTCCGCGCGCGCATATCATAAAATTATAAAGGTGGCAAGAACCATCGCCGATCTGGATGGAAAGGACGCGATCTGCACAGAACACATCAGTGAGGCAATCTGTTACAGAATAAATGACAAAGGGTATTGGAGCTGACATATGACAGGAGACAACAACGAATTGGAACAAAAAGTATACGCTGCCTGGCTTGACTCGATATTCTGGGTGGCAGGCGAGGTGAAATACAAACTGCTCGAGGCGGCGGGAAGCGTGCAGCAGGTGTATGAGATGACGGAGCAGCAGGTGACTGCAATCATGGGACTGCGAGGCGGTGAGCGCTTTTTGCAGCACAGAAAACGCTGCAAGCCGCAGAAAGTGTGGAATTATCTTGCGGAGATCGGCGTCAGCTATACATACTGTCAGGCATCTGATTTTCCGGCGAAGCTTGTGGAGATTCCGGATCCGCCGTTCGGGATCTTTTACCGCGGAACGCTTCCCGGAGACAAGATACCTGCGGTGGCGGTGATCGGTGCGAGAAAGTGCAGCGAGTATGGAAGGCATATGGCAGAGACGTTTGCAAAGGGATTTGCTGAGCGCGGTGTGGATGTCATCAGCGGGATGGCGATGGGGATAGACGGTATCAGCCAGACCGCGGCGTTAAAGGCAGGAGGCAGATCCTATGCCGTGCTGGGGTGCGGCGTCGATATCGCCTATCCAAGGAGCAACGAGGCGCTGTACCGGGATTTGCTGGAAAAAGGAGGCGTCCTGTCGGAGTATCCGCCCCAGATGGAGCCAAGACCGGCACTTTTTCCGCCGAGAAACCGGATTATCAGCGCACTTGCAGACGTTGTGCTTGTCGTGGAGGCGCGGGAGCGGAGCGGGACGCTCATCACGGTGGATATGGCGCTGGAACAGGGCAGGGAAGTGTACACGATACCGGGCAGA
The DNA here is from genome assembly GCA_947175845.1 of uncultured Lachnospiraceae bacterium. Lineage (GTDB taxonomy): Bacteria > Bacillota > Clostridia > Lachnospirales > Lachnospiraceae > COE1. Next base: position 3,140 of record CAMWOK010000209.1, read on the forward strand.
TGCACAGACCGTCTCAGTATGGGCTGCAACCGCCTCATACGTCAGGGGGCAGCCGTCGCAGTCACACCGGAGGATATCATCAGTGATATGAAGTGGGAGGATATTCTCAAAAAGCCCGCAAAGCGGCAGGCCGATCGTGCTCTGAAGAAACTTTCGCAGACGGCACAGGAGGTATATGCGGTTCTGGGGGAACTTCCGGTCACGCAGGACGTCATTGTCGGGCGGCTTCGGGAGAAGAACAGCTCCCGCACCATACCACAGATTTGCCAGGGACTTGTGGAGCTTGAATTGAAAGGGTTTGTCGTGTGCTGGAACAGACAGTACAGATGTCTTTTGAAGGAGGAGCAGTAGCCTGTCAGGAGATTTTGCACAGTTTTCAAAAATTTTACTTGCCACGGTTCAAAATATGGGTTATAGTGGTGAACGTAAGTCAGGCGGATTAGAATTACATCTGGATTCAGAAAGCAGCTGCACAAAAGGACAGCTTTCGGATACCCAATATATATAGAAGAAACAGGTAGGAGTAAAATATGGCGAAGTATTTAGTGATCGTGGAGTCACCTGCGAAGGTAAAGACAATCAAGAAATTTCTGGGTACAAACTATGAGGTAATGGCGAGCAACGGCCATGTGCGCGATATGCCGAAAAGCCAGCTCGGATTTGATGCGGACAATGACTATGAACCCAAGTATATAACGATTCGCGGGAAAGGAGATATCCTGGCAAAACTCAGAAAAGAGGTCAAAAAGGCCGACAAGATCTATCTCGCAACGGACCCGGACCGCGAGGGGGAAGCGATCTCGTGGCATCTGTATATCGCTCTGAAGCTCGAGGAAAAGAAAGTGTACCGCATCACATTTAATGAAATCACCAAAAATGCGGTGAAGGAATCCCTCAAAAATCCGCGGGAGATCGATATGAGCCTCGTGGATGCGCAGCAGGCAAGGCGTATGCTGGACAGAATGGTCGGGTACCGCATCTCGCCCCTGCTGTGGGCGAAGATCAAGAGGGGGCTGAGCGCGGGAAGGGTGCAGTCGGTAGCGCTGCGCATTATCTGTGAGCGCGAGGACGAGATCAATGCGTTCATTCCCGAGGAGTACTGGACACTCGATGCGGCGTTGCGGCTCAAAGGGGAGAAAAAACCGCTGATAGCAAAGTACTATGGGGTTGGCGACAAAAAGACGGACATCGCATCCCGGGAATCGATGGACAAAGTACTCAAAGAACTGGAGAACGCGGAATTTAAAGTGACCGACATCAAGAAAGGAGAGCGTGTAAAGAAGGCGCCGCTGCCCTTTACGACATCGACACTCCAGCAGGAAGCGAGCAAGGTGCTCAATTTTTCCACGCAGAAGACCATGCGCCTGGCGCAGCAGCTCTACGAGGGTGTGGAGGTGAAAGGCCAGGGCACGATCGGTATCATCACGTATCTGAGAACGGACTCCACCAGGGTTTCCGATGAGGCTGTTGCGGCTTCCAAGGACTATATCACCAAAAATTATGGCGCTCAGTATGCTGCGGAGGCTGTTGCGGCGAAAAAGAAGGACCAGAAGATACAAGATGCCCACGAGGCGATTCGCCCGACAGATATCAGCAGCACGCCGGCGGATTTGAAAGAGTCCCTGAGCCGTGATCAGTACCGCCTGTATCAGCTCATCTGGAAGCGGTTTACAGCAAGCCGCATGACACCGGTCAAATACGAGACAACGTCGGTGAAAATTGACGCGAATGGTCATCATTTTACAGTGGCTGCCTCCAAGCTCAGCTTTGATGGGTTTATGAGTGTATACAAGGAAGCAGATGAGGAGAAGGCAGAGTCAAACACGCTTGTGAAGGATATCAAGAAGGACACCGTGCTCACATTGGAGTCCATGGACCCGAAGCAGCACTTTACGCAGCCTCCTGCGCATTACACGGAGGCGTCGCTTGTGCGGGCGCTCGAGGAGCTTGGCATCGGCCGTCCAAGTACCTATGCGCCGACCATCACGACGATCCTGGCAAGACGCTATGTGGTCAAGGAGGACAAAAACCTCTACGTGTCCGAGCTTGGCGAGGTGGTCAACAACATGATGAAGGATGCGTTTCCGTCGATTGTGGATGTAAACTTTACTGCAAATCTTGAGGCGCTGCTCGATAAAGTGGAGGCGGGCACCGTTGGATGGAAGAGCGTTGTGGGAAACTTTTATCCGGATCTCGACAAGGCGGTGAAGAAGGCGGAGAAGGAACTCGACGAGGTGGAGATCGCGGACGAAGTGTCCGATGAGATCTGCGATGTGTGCGGCAGAAACATGGTGATCAAGTATGGGCCGCATGGCAAATTTCTTGCCTGTCCAGGGTTTCCTGACTGCAGGAGCACAAAGCCCTACTTTGAGAAGATCGGTGTCGCCTGTCCGAAATGCGGCAAGGAGGTTGTTGTGCGCAAAACAAAAAAGGGCAGGAAGTACTACGGCTGCGAGGCGATACCCGACTGCGACTTTATGGTGTGGCAGCGGCCGTCGAAAGAGAAGTGCGAGCGGTGCGGCGGCATCATGCTCGTGAAGGGAAACAAACTCGTCTGTGCGGATGAACAGTG
>CAMWOK010000210.1 GCA_947175845.1 uncultured Lachnospiraceae bacterium
GGACTGACAGCCTATGCAGGGCTTCTGAGTGTCTGTGCGTACTTTGCCTCGACGGACATGCTGACGTTTTTGCTGTATTTTCTGACAGGGGTTCTCTTTGCGGTTCTTTTTGAGCGCCTTGACAACGATTACAGGACAAACGCGCCCATGTCTGCCGCGATGGTCGTCTATGTTGTGGAGATTGCGGCGAAGGTGGTTTTGCAGAGCCACGGGATGCTGACAGCAGATGAGCTTGTTGTTCCAATTATGAATGTCTTTGTCACTTTTATACTGATGCTGGTGATTTTGCGGTTTTACTGTGCGGTTGTCATCGACAAGGAAAAAGGAAGGTATCTGCGCATCAATGACCAGGAGTACGAACTGCTTGCCAAGTACAAGGAGGAGGACAAGCAGACTTATTACAATGCGATACATACGGCATATTTTGCGGAGAAGACGGCAAGGCTGCTGCACATGGATGTCGATGTTGCAAAGAACGGAGGGTATTATCACAGAATTATTGTATTGGAGTGCAAAAAGCATGGAAAGTCCCTGGAGGAAATCTGCCAGCTCAACAAATTTCCGTCTGAGGCGGTGAGGCTTCTTCAGGAGTACAATTACAAATCGCGTCCGATGAAAATGCGGGAGACCGTGGCAGTGTATCTTGCGGACTGCGTGGTGTCCTCGATCATGTATCTGATCGGAAAAGGGGATATGAGTAAGCAGAACATCGATTACGGCAAGATCGCGACAGGGATAATCCGCAGAAAGATTGAGAGCGGGATTTTCAATCGCAGCGATATATCAATGGCAGATCTGGGCGGAATCGACAAAATATATACAGGAGAAAAATTATACTATGACTTTTTACGTAGAGAGTGAGACAGACAGAACGCTCCCCTTTGATGTGGAGGAAACAGCAGAAAAAGTGATTGTGGAGGCACTGGAATCAGAGCAATGTCCGTACGAGGTGACATTGAATGTGCTTTTGACCGATAATGCGGGGATCCAGGCGCTGAATATGCAGCACCGCGGGATGGACCGGCCGACCGATGTGCTGTCATTTCCCAATGTGGACTATGAGAATCCGGCTGATTTTTCGCTGATTGAGGACTGTGAGGAAGATTATTTTGATCCCGAGAGCGGGGAATTATGTCTGGGAGACATCGTGATATCTGTCGACAAGGTGTATGAGCAGGCGGCAGAGTTTGGTCATTCAGTCCGGCGTGAGTACGCTTTTCTGGTCGCGCACAGTATGCTTCATCTGCTGGGGTATGATCACATGGAGCCTGCGGAGGCTGCGGTGATGGAGCGAAAGCAGGGAGAATTATTGGACAGGCTTGGAATTACGCGAAATGAGTAAGAAGCTGGTATGGCGGCTTCAGGCCAGGGAGAGCAGTTAAATGAAGAAAAAGAAGTCAAATTTTATCGTTCAGGGCGGAATTCTGGCAATGGCGGGAATCCTGTCCAGAATTATAGGGATTGCAAGACGTTTCCCTATGCAGCATATCTTTGGCGATAAGGGAAACGGATACTATGCCGCAGCGTACTCCGTGTATTCGATCATGTTGATCATATCCTGCTACAGTCTGCCGCTCGCCGTGTCAAAGGCAGTGTCGGCCAAAATAAGCAAGCGGCAGTACAAGAGCGCCCAGCGGGTGTTTCAGTGTGCGATGGTCTTTGCGCTGTTGATGGGGGGCGTCACATTTTTCGTATGTGAATTTCTGGGGGATTTTCTCGCGGAGCATGTCATGGAGGAACCCATGGGTGCACTGGCGCTGAAAGTGCTTGGACCGGCTCTTCTGACCGTATCAGTCATGGGCGTTTTCCGGGGATATTTTCAGGGCCTTGGAACGATGATGCCGACGGCTGTATCGCAGATATTAGAGCAGATCTTTGTGCTGATAGGCAGCATTGCGGGAACCTATGTTTTGTATAATTACGGTGAAAAAGTCGGCGCCCTGCTCCACAATGAGGATTTTGCGCCGGCGTACGGTGCGGCAGGCGCTTCTATCGGGCCTGTGCTGGGTTCTGTGATCGGGCTGCTCTTTCTGGCATTTGTCTACTCGCTTTACCGGAGGGGGACGAGAAAGCGCAGTGCGCATGATGCCAATGGGCGGACGGACAGTTATCTGCACATTTTTAAGCTGATCATTCTGACAATTGTTCCGGTTCTGATGAGCACAACCGTGTATAATATCAGCGATGTCATCGATACCAAAATATTTGGATCGATCATGATTCAGAAAGGGTTTGGCGATGTCAAGACGGATATATGGGGCGTGTACACCGGAAAATATAAGGTGCTTGTCAACGTGCCGATCGCGCTTGCCAACGCGATGTGCGCGTCGATTGTCCCGGTGCTGACGCAGCTGATGGTGCGCCGCGAATACGGGCGGGCGAGGGAGAAGATTGGACAGGCGATGCGCTTTACGATGGTGGTCGCGTTTCCAAGTGCGGTGGGACTCACAGTGCTCGCGCGGCCGATTGTAACTTTGCTGTTTAAGGGGGAGGTTGACATGGCGGTCAACATGCTGCATCTTGGCTCGGTGTCCGTCATCTTCTTTGCGGTATCGACATTGACCAACGGTGTGCTCCAGGGGATCAACAGGATGCGGATACCCGTGCGGAATGCGGCGGTTGCGCTTTTCATCCACGTTGTATTTCTGTGTGTGACGCTCGAGATGGGGATGGGGATCAACGCCGTGATCTTTGCCAATATTCTGTTTGGGGCGATCGTCTGTGTCCTCAATGCGATGGCAATCCGCAAGTATCTGCGGTACAGGCAGGAGCTGGTGCGCACCTTTATCATTCCGGCGATCGCATCTGTTGTGATGGGGATCGTGATCGGAGTGCTGAGTATGGTGCTCTCCAAAGCGGGCAGCATGGCGATCGTGTCTGCCGGCATCGGCGTCGGCGCCATCGTATATTTTGTGGTACTGATTTTGTTGAAAGGAATCAATGAGCGCGATCTCAGGAGTATGCCAGGCGGCAGAAAAGTGCTGAAAATCGCGAAGAAGTTTCGTCTGTTGTGATGGAATAACATGAATAAAAAGTAAAAATAAGCTGATACTATATCAAAGACGCCAGAGTGTTCTAGTTTCACGGGGAGGCTGATGATGGAGAAGAGATATAAGATTGGCTTATTTTTTGTATTAGCGTTGATTTCGGTACTGATCGTTGTTTTGATGTGGAAACGGCATACGATGGACGGTTTCCCAAACGAAGGAAACCAGGCGGATCAAAATCAGGAGGAACAGGGCGCACAGTCTGAACAAGACGGTCAGGCGCCAAGGACAGCGGAGGAGATTTATCAGGTGCAGAAAATGAATGTTCGAACGACGGCTGACACGATCTGTATCTATGAAAATATTGACAAGAAAGATGGTTCCATGACGACAGAGAAGGGAACACTCCCGGCGAAATATATTGGCCTGAACAGAATGGAACTTGAGAATCTTCTCGCGGAGGACAGCCTTGCACCAACCCTGGTAGAAAAGCAAAAAGGGTTTAAGTCGCAGCATCTGGAACTTTTTTCAGCGGAAAAGATCAAGGTTCTGCGCATTTATGACACGACTCAGGACACGACAGGATTTTATATTATGGAGGTCAACGGGGAGGTGTGTGTGTTCCGTCATGACAAGAAGACACTGTATTTCAAGACAGGGCTGAGCCCGGAGCATCTGCCGGCGGAGGTGCGGTACGAGCTGCGGGAGGGAAAGTTTATGGACAACGAGCTGCAGGTGTATCATTTTATAGAGTCTTATAGCTCATAGTGTGGTATAGTACAGCGGCAGAAGCGTGTGCGAAAGGATGAACAACATGGCGAACAGGGTTATTGTGGCAGGCGGCGGAGCAAGCGGTCTGGCAGCGGCGGTATCTGCGGCAGAAAGCGGTGCGAAAGTAACGATACTGGAACACAGGGACAGGGTTGGCAAAAAAATTCTGATGACCGGAAACGGCAGATGCAATCTGACCAACATGAGTGATGTGCGCGGAAAATATTACAGCACAGACTCGGAATCGCTCGACAGAATATATGCGGCAATTGACCGCTTTGACGCGGCAAAAACGAGAGATTTTTTCCGAAGCCTCGGCTTGTGTACCAAGGAGAAAAGAGACGGCGGCGTATACCCGGCCTCGGAGCAGGCGTCGATTGTACTTGACGTGCTGCGGAGCGCCTGTGACAGGCTTGGCGTATCTGTATGGACTGACTGTGAACTTGCGGCGGTCAGGCCGGATCAGACGGGAGGCACAGTCAGCATTGTGAAGACTGTCTGTGCTGGCGGGGCGCGGAACGGGAAAGCGGGAATGGCAAAAGAAAGAACAAACAAAACACTGCGGTACGATAAGCTGATTCTTGCGATGGGCGGAAAAGCCGCACCTGTGGCGGGTTCTGACGGTTCTGGATACCAGCTTGCCAGGAAGCTGGGACACCATCTCATAGAACCGCTTCCGGCGCTCGTGCAGCTCAGGTGTGAAGGAGATTTTTTCAAAGCGCTTTCCGGCGTGCGCGCGCAGGGCAGAATCGTCCTGCTGATTGACGGCGTGGAGACTGCCGGCGATGAGGGGGAACTGCAGATGACAGACTATGGCATATCAGGCATTCCCGTCTTTCAGATCAGCCGGATTGCATCGCGTGCACTTTATGAGGGGCGACAGTGTGAGGCAGTGATGAATTTTCTGTCCTATGCGGACGGGACGGGGAGCAGATATACAGCGGAGTCCATAAGGGCATTTTCCCACAAGACAGTGGAAGCGTTTCTGGCGGGGATGGTACATAAAAAACTGGCAGCAGTGGTCTGCAGGCAGTGTGGGCTTGCATCGGACCAGACCGTTGGACAGGCAGGGGCTCGGCGGGTGATGGACTGCATAGACATGCTCACACAGTTTCGGGTGCGAATCACAGCGCCAAACGCGTTTGAACATGCGCAGGTATGCTGCGGCGGCGTGCCGCTTCGGGAGGTCGACGAAAATTTTGCATCCCTGAAGTGCCGGGATCTGTATATAATCGGAGAATTGTTGGACTGTGACGGCATCTGCGGCGGCTACAATCTGCAATGGGCGTGGACGACAGGCGCAATTGCAGGCGCTGCTGCTGCGCTGTCCCGGTGAACTGGAGCAGCACTAAAATATTGGAGAGATACTATGATAAGAATCAATCAGATAAAAATAGAATGGAAGCCTGGAAAGTCAGAGAACCGTCTCGAACTGGCGGAGCTGCTCGACGGAGCAAAGGTCCTGCAGAAAAAGGCCGCAAAGCTGCTGGGCATCAAGCCGGCGGACGTGTCAGAGGTTCTGATTTTGAAGCATTCCATCGACGCCCGGAAAAAGCCGCGGCTATTTCAGGTGTATACGCTTGGGGTTGTGCTGGAGAGCGAAGCGCTGGAGGCCAGAGTTGTGAAGCGCTGCAAAAATAACAATATCGCGCTCGACAGCCGCAGGCCATATCAGTTTCCGAAACCGGGAGAGCGGGAGCTGACGCAGAGACCGGTTATTGTCGGAATGGGGCCAGCGGGGCTGTTCTGCGGTTACATGCTTGCAAGACATGGTTATAAACCGCTGATATTGGAGCGTGGCTTTGATGTGGAGACCAGAACAAAGGACGTGGAGACTTTCTGGAACGGGGGGATGCTGAATCCTGAATCCAATGTGCAGTTTGGCGAGGGGGGAGCAGGCACTTTTTCC
>CAMWOK010000211.1 GCA_947175845.1 uncultured Lachnospiraceae bacterium
GGAATTTTTTCATAAATCTCGTTGGGCAACAATTACGGTATAGTTTTCCGTATCATATGTAACTCCTGTTTCTCTAAAACCATTTTTGTGCCAAAAATGTTCTGCTTGAGGATTCCCCTTTACCCAACCGAGGCGGACATTCGCTATCCCAATACGGGGCAGATAAACACACAGCTCATTGATGATCTTGCTCCCTGTTCCAGTATTCTGTATGGACACATCCGTCATAAAAAATCCAATAAAGGCTGTTAATTCATCCGGATAGGCCATGATGAAATCCATCACAGCAATCAGTTTTTCCCCATCATAAAATCCCAAATAATACTTATCGCACATTTCCTTGTTGGGTGGGAGCGCATTCATATCATCCATAATGCTCTGTTCTGATACAAACGGTGGACAGTATTGATAGTATAAACTGTTTTTATTGCATAATGTGTATACTTCCGCTGCATCATCGGCACGCATCTTTCGAACAAGATATTGATTTGAGAATAACGAAACATTCATCTTCCTTCTCTCCCTTCTCCAAACATTCAAAGTCCAGTTTATCTACTAACTGTCTTAATTTTCCTTAATTTTCAAGGCTTTGCGGTATGCCAAGCCTCAAAATATGTATCCTTTTCCCTTGTTTTTGCCCTTATCAGCAAGCTACAAGGGAAAGTTTTTGTTATTCAGTTTTCATTGCTTAATTCATTCACACAACCTTATCCAAAAGTTTAGCGGAATCCCGCTTAGCCTCCCTTGTAGCGTGTGCATAGACATTCATGGTTGTGCTTACGTCCGAATGTCCTAAAAGCTCCTGCACGTCTTTTGGCTGCGCCCCATTTGATAACAGGTTTGTTGTGTAGGTGGCCTTAATGTGTGGAAGTGGAAACCCTCTAACTCCGGCACTTTCCTTACTGCTGTCCGGCAGGCTGTTTTATTTGTAAGTATACTTTCCCCCAATAAAGTAAAGAGTTTTACTCCATTACGAATACTTAACTGAAATATAAAATGATGGCATATCCTTTTTCTGCTGTTTGATTAAAATACGCTTTCAACTTTATTAGATATGAATATATGTACTCATACAAAAAGCCTGTATCCATTTCATTCTCCTTTCCGAGAAGTGGATATACTGCATTTTCTTGCATTGCCTTAAAATCATACATATTTTCCAAAACATTATTATCTAATGAGTTTAAAAAATCGGCGGCTTCTTTAACTTGTTGCTCGGTAATATAAAATGCCCCAAATTCTAATTCACAATCTAACTCGTTATCATCCCTTATTGGTACAACGTAGCCCATGGGTGGCTTTCCATTCTCAATATCTTTACACAAGAGATAATGTATTGCCTTCCATGATTTATCTACATCTAAGGGGCAGCATTGTGTAGGGTCAATCTCAAGAATGCTTTTTTCACCTTTGATAATCTGGCTTAACAGAAAATTTTCAATAGCTATATAAGTACCAGTCATTCCCATATGTTTCTCTCCTTGACAATTCCGTTTTGTTTACTCCCTTTTCGAAGAAGTATTCCCAGTATTTAATTTGGATGCAAAAATTCCATTGTAAAATAAGTAGGAAGCTTTTGGACTTCAAGCATCGACAATATCTAAGATAATCGAAAACTAATATGGGGTTTTCTAATACCATAAAGCCCTTTTCGGAAAAGTATTACTAATCAATCTTCCTCCCACAATGCTTCCCATTCAATACAATTTGGACGTTCGAATGTATCGCAAAATTCTTCCATACAGCTAATGGCTTTTTCCAGTGGCACTATGACATACCCAGGAGCCACCCACTCTCTGTCGCCTTCGCCAGCAAAAAATGTCACTTCTTTGTTAAAATTCCCGCAAGACTGCCATACATCTCCTTCATCGTTTTTAAAATAGTGTACACAGGCATATTGACCTTTTATGAGAACGGAAAGGCATGGATATGGTTTCTCGTTACTGCTCACCCATACCTCATTACCTTGCAGTAAAGCGGCACTCTGTTTTATAATTTCGGCTATTTCCGTTTTGCTTTGGCACACTATCTCTCCTTTTCCTGTGCTCACATTAAAAATCTTCCCATATAATAACATCTTTTATTTCTCCCTGAGATTTATCGTTCTTTTTGCGCGGATACGCAATTCCGAAAAGAGAATGCCAAAATTACCCGCCTTTCCTGTTACACCAGAAATTTTTTTGGTTTTATATGGAATCGTAGTGTTCTTGAATATTAGTTTGCTAAGTATTCCTCATCATATTTGGCTTAATGAGATTATAACATTCTTCTTTTTACAAATAAAGAGAGAACTGGTCAAAGAAAAATATGTTACCACAATTCTAATGAATCTTCCGCATCTACCCATGCCTGCATACAACCATCAAGGTATAGTGTTGCATATTCAAGAGGATTGTCTATTGCCAAAGCATTTAAGGCGCATTCAGAGTATGGTGTTGTTTTCAATCCTTTTTCAGCTTTTCCGCAGTCTATCCGTAAATTATATCCGTCAAAAGTGGTTTTCTCTCAGTTATGAGAAGCTTCACATAACTGAGAAAAGCGAAGAACCGGCAGAAAATGGCAGGAGGATTCCGAAAAGGAAGCGGTCAAGAGATGTACTGCTCCATAATGACCATAATCGAAACCCTGAAAAAACGAAATATGGGAAGTTACTTACAAATTCATAGGGGCATTGGAAACCTTTGAATAAAGGATAACCTCTAAGTCACCGATTCCAACTATCCGACTGATTTGCCACAGATGTGATATGCGGGCATACAAAAAGCCGATGTATTGTAAACATCGGCTTTTTTCTGAAATCTGTATGTAAGATTAGTCCGTTGGCAGCTGGAATTTGCTGATCAGGGAGTCGAGTGTCATGGCCTGTGCGGACAGCTCCTCGCTCGTTGCCGAAGCCTGCTGCGCGGTCGCGGAGTTGGACTGCACAACCTCGGAAATCTGGTTGACGCCCTGCTCGGTCTGCTTCATTGCTTCCGCCTGATCATTTGCCATCTCGCTGATGGACTTGGAGGAGCTGGCAATCAGTTCAATGCCCTTGACAACGCGGTCGATAGAGGCGTTGACAACGTCGGCCGTCTTGCTTCCCTCGGAGATAGCACTCAGTGAGGTTTCAATCAGGGTCCGGGTTTCTGCCGCAGAGTGTGCACTCTGTTCTGCAAGCTGGCGGATCTGATCCGCAACGACTGCAAAGCCGCGCCCTGCCTCTCCGGCTCTCGCCGCCTCAATTGAAGCGTTCAGTGAGAGGAGATTTGTCTGTGAGGCAATGTCCTCAATCTCGGAGATAATGTTTCCAACCTGCTGTGACGCGTCGTTGATGCGGGTCATGGCATCCATCATGGCGTTCATTTCCTGGTGGCTGCGCTCCGCCTCGTCTGCGTAGGTGCGCGCCTGCTTGTAGGACTCTTCCGCATGGTTTGCAGTAGCCCTGATGTCATCCGAGATTGTCGTGATGGTTGCCTGCATCTCCTCGACAGCGCCGGCCTGGTCTGTCGCGCCCTCGGCAAGGCTCTGTGAAGCGTCAGCGAGATTGCTTGCGCCTGCGGCAACCTGGTTGGAGGCTTCGTTGACAGCTGTGAGCGTCTCGGCCATCTGCCGTTTCAGAAGTCTCATTGCGGTCAGGATCCCCTCGAATTCGCCGACATACTTTTTGCGGTCTCTGCTGACTACTGCAAAGTTTGCGTTGGCCATCTGATCCAGAATTTCCGCGACATCGTGGATGATAAACTGAAGCGATGCGGCCATGTTGACAGTCACGTTAACCATATCGGCAAGCTCGTCCTTTGTGTCCACAGTCGGGAACGGTGACGAGAGATCGCCGGTTGCAAAGATATCCAGACGCGCCTTGAGCTGGTCGAGCGGGACTGCGATGCTGTCTGCGATTCCCCTGCCGAGTGAAATGGCAAAGATGATCGAGCCGGTGATGAAGACGATGATGACAACGGTCAGGATGATGATAATCAGGGTGAGGCTGCTTGAGACAGTCTGTCCTTTATCCACTTTGATATCCATAATCTGCGTCAGCTCATCATAAATTTCGTTGTACATGGGCGCCAGTGTGTCAAGCGCCCTGTCCTGCGCCAGTTTGCAGCGTTCCCGGTCCGTGGTGGCGCCCTGGGTGACTATTTCTTCCTCAAGCTTCCAGTACTCTGTAAGTTTGCTTTTTACGTCATTGTACAGTTTCTTGTTCTCCGCGGTGACCATGGTGGATTCGAGCGCGTCGAACTCTTTGGTAAACTGTTCTTTGTAGGTGATGCGGTTTTCGAGCAGCGTGTCGATCGCATCCTGATCATCATAGCCGATGATACCGCGCATGGCGGAGCGGGTGTCTGCAAACTGTGCCATTGCCCTTCCAATATCGCCCTGTGCAAATCCGTAATCAACAATGGTGGAGGCGTATATGCGCGACATCACGATCATTGTGATCAGAATGGAGGCAGAGACGAGTGTTAAAATGCATGCGACTGTGACGAAAGCCCTGACGAGCCGGTCTCTGATTTGTAGATTGTTCAGTTTTTTTAACATGGTTCTTGATTCTCCTTACTCTTAATTTTCATAGGACTGATTCAAAATATCCTATTAAATTTTTGTAAACAATGTGTAATTTAAATTATACAACTTTTTATTCAGTTTGTCCAACCAAATTCGGATATTTATTCATGAATCTGCGGCAGTCAGTCATTTGTCAGACACGCTCTGGGATTCCACGATGCCGAGCAGCCGGCCCGTGATGTCTGCCATGTTGGAGGAGGCGTGTTTGGTGTTCTGGGAGATTTGCACATTCTCCTCCACGACGCCAGAGATGCGCTCAATCTGGCTGACGGCGCTGGACACGATGTCGACATTTTGACGGACCATGCCGGTGATTTTGGCGATATCGCTGTCTGTCTGATTGATGTTCTGCACGACGATATCGAACGCTTCTACGGTCTGGTCCGTGACTGCGCGCCCGTCCTCCACCGCGTTGATGGAATTCATGATAAGCTCGGTGGTTCTCTTTGCAGCCTGTGCGCTCCTCGCGGCGAGCGCGCCGACCTGGGTTGCCACAACAGCAAAGCCCTTTCCGGTTTCGCCGGCCCTTGCGGCCTCGATGGAGGCGTTGAGCGACAGCATGTTGGTCTGCTGGGCGATCGAGTCAATCTCCCCGATAATCTTCTCGATCGCGACGGACATCTCGCTGATCTTCTGCATGGAGTCGGTCAGAAGCTGCATGCGGGACTGGGTCTGCAGGATCTTCTCAGCGGTGGTAGTGGTTGCGGCAGTGACCTGCGCGGTGGCTTTCACGCTGCCGTTCAACTCTGCGATCAGCTGGTGCATGGTCTGTTTTAAGTCCTCCACAGCGCGCTCCTGCTCGCCGGTTCCGTTGAAAATGTTCTCGGCGTTTGCGAGCGTTTCGCCCGAGACCTCGTTCAGTTCCCGGCAGGCGTCTTTCACATTCTCAATCATGTTCTGGTTGTGTTCCATGTCCTGTTTCTGGCGCGCCATCAGGCTGTCGTTTTCCTGGATTTTCTGGCGGATGCCCGAGACCATGCGGTTGATGGAGTCGGAGAGCAGCTCAAACTCAGGATTGCCCTTCTCGTCCACGGTGATGTCAAAATTGCCGCCGGCAATAGTGTGAAGCCTTAAAGTAGTGGTTTAGACATAGTAAAATAAACGCCAGAAA
>CAMWOK010000212.1 GCA_947175845.1 uncultured Lachnospiraceae bacterium
ATCGCCGAGGAGGAGAGGCTCCAGAGCTTTGGAAGGCTCGAACTTGCAGTCGATGAGGGCACAGGCATGATAACCGCCCCCTCATTCCGCCAGGATATCGAGTGCTTTGCGGACATCGCGGAGGAGGTTGCCAGGTTCTTCGGATACGACAAGATACCGACGACGCTCCCGACAGGAGAGGCGACGACAGGCAAGCTGCCGTTCAAGTTAAGGATTGAGGAGAAGGCGAGAGACATCGCGGAATACTGTGGATTTTCTCAGGGAATGTGCTACTCGTTCGAGAGCCCCAGGGTATTTGACAGGCTTCTGATTCCGGCGGACAGCCCGCTGCGCCAGACGGTTACGATTGCCAATCCGCTCGGGGAGGATTTCTCCGTCATGCGGACGATTTCCCTGAATGGAATTCTGACGTCGCTGGCGCTGAACTACAACCGTAGAAACAAGAATGTGCGCCTGTACGAGCTTGGAAACATATACATGCCCAAGAGCATTCCCGTCGTCGACTACCCGGACGAGCGGATGCAGTTTACTCTTGGCATGTACGGAGAGGGAGACTTCTTCACCATGAAGGGTGTTGTCGAGGAGTTTCTCGAGAGCGTCGGCATGAAAAAGAAAGTTTCATACGATCCGCAGGCGGACAAAACGTTTCTGCACCCGGGACGCCAGGCGCTGATTCAATACAAAAATACGACGATCGGTTATCTCGGCGAGATTCATCCCGAGGTGGCGGACAACTACGACATTGACACAAAGGTGTATGTGGCAGTGCTCGACATGCCCGAAATCCTTCCGTTTGCCTCCTTTGACAGAAAGTACGAGGGCATTGCGAAGTATCCGGCAGTATCGCGCGACATCAGCATGGTGGTGCCCAAAAATGTCCTGGTGGGAGATATCGAGACTGTCATTGAGCAGCGCGGCGGAAAAATCCTGGAAGATTACCAGTTATTTGACATTTATGAGGGCAGCCAGATCAAGTCCGGGTACAAATCCGTCGCATATGCGATCACATTCCGGGCGAAGGACAGGACGCTTGAGGAGAGCGATGTGTCAGGCGCCATGAAGAAAATCCTGAATGGTCTGGAAGGGCTTGGCATTGAACTCAGGGCTTAAAAGGTCTTTGGAAAGTTGGTTATCATGAGGGAATTATTGAAAAAGGATTTTTATTTTGATCTGCCGCCGGAGCTTATTGCGCAGGACCCGCTCGCAGACAGGTCGGGCTCTAGGCTTCTTGTGCTGGATAAAACGATCGGCGCTGTCGAGCACAGGGTGTTTACAGACATAGTGGAGTATCTGCAGGCGGGCGACTGCCTAGTGCTGAACAACACAAAGGTGATCCCGGCAAGGCTTCTTGGGACAAAGGAGGAGACAGGGGCAGCAGTTGAGGTGCTCCTGCTCCGGCGCCGCGCAGATGACGTGTGGGAAACCCTTGTAAAGCCTGGAAAAAAGGCGCGGAAGGGCGCTGTCATTAACTTTGGTGACGGGCTGCTCAAGGGAACCGTTATGGATGTGGTCGACGAGGGGAACCGCCTGATACAGTTTCAATATGAAGGGATCTTTGAGGAGGTGCTCGACCAGCTTGGGGAGATGCCGCTGCCGCCCTACATCACGCACAAGCTTGTGGATAAAAACCGTTATCAGACCGTCTATGCAAAATACGAAGGTTCCGCCGCAGCGCCGACAGCCGGGCTGCACTTCACGCAGGAGCTGCTGAAAAAGGTTCAGGAAAAAGGGGTAAAGACTGCGTATGTGACCCTGCATGTCGGGCTTGGAACATTCCGGCCAGTCAAGGAGGAAAATCTGTTAAACCACCATATGCACGCGGAGTGTTATCAGGTGACGCAGGAGGCAGCCGACCTCATCAACAGTACAAAACAGGCGGGCGGCAGGGTGATCTGTGTGGGTACGACCAGCTGCCGCACCATCGAGAGCGCCGCCGGCCCTGACGGAAAGGTTGTGGCGGGAAGCGGCGACACAGAGATCTTTATTTATCCAGGCTACCGCTTTAAGGTGCTCGACAACCTGATCACCAACTTTCACCTGCCGGAGTCTACGCTGATCATGCTGGTGTCCGCGCTTGCAGGGCGCGGGAATGTGCTGAGCGCGTACCGGACAGCGGTGGAGGAGCGCTACCGGTTTTTCTCGTTTGGGGATGCGATGCTCATCCAGTGACGATGCCATATCTGATGTAACCCCCGCTCCTTTTTGACAGTGGGATAAAATGCAAGTTGACAGGGGATAGCAATTGAGCTAAACTTGTGTTAGAAGATGATTGGGGCGTGAGGTTACTGTAGACAAAGGAGTATGGTGGATATGGAAGAACGAAGAAGGAGCAGACGGGTTGCACTGCACTCAAGACTTTTGGTGAAACGGCTTGATTCGCAAAAGCATGAGGAGATAGGGGTTGATGTCAAGAATGTCTCCAAGACAGGGATTGGATTTTATTGTGAGGAGATTCTTGATATAGGATCGGTGTATGAGGCATATCTCACAATCTGGACGAAAGAAGTGATCCATGCGTTTATCGAGATTGTCCGCATTGAGAAACAGGAGGACATCTACGAGTATGGAGGACTTTTTATCGGAATGCCCGAGTTTGACCTTCAGAGAATTGATGTGTATAACGTAGTAAATGACGCTGAAAGCTATCTCGGGGAATAAGGCGATACAATAAAAGAGCACCGCTTGGTGCTCTTTTCAGGATTATTCCACTGTGACAAGTTCATATTCGCGGGAACCATAGCCCAAAGCAGCGGCAGCCTCGATTGTGTGGACGCCGTTGAGGGACTCTATGCGCTCAAGCAGGTGATCTCTGCCCGGGTCATCGGATGCGTAGACCAGATCGAGACACGCCTGGTCTATGGCAATCGGGTCAAGGGAAGCCAGGATTCCGATGTCAGCCATGCAGGGGTCTTCTGCAACAGCGCAGCAGTCGCAGTCCACAGACATATTTTTCATCACGTTGATGTAGACAATATTTCCTTTAAAGTATTCAACAATGCTAGAAGCAGCGTCCGCCATAGACTCAAGGAAGGAATCGTGGTCGGAGCCCCAGAAGTTGGTAGTATCGCCCACTCCGTGGATATACGCTTTTCCCATGGAGGATGCGACGCCTATGGAGAGCTGCTTGATTGCTCCGCCGTAACCGCCCATAGGATGTCCCTTGAAGTGTGAGAGTACCAGCATGGAGTCATATTCAGTCAGCGACTTTCCGACAAAATTCTTTTTGATCTTCTTTCCATTAGGAATCGCAAGTTCCAGATCCGGTCCTTCGGCGTCCAGAAGTTCAACGTTAAAGTATTTGCACCAGCCGTGCTCGTGCATGGTCTTCATATGTTTTTCTGTGGTATCGCGGCCGCCGTCATAGGCAGTATTGCACTCCACGACCGTACCGCCCACATGGTCAATGACTGGTTTCCAAAAGTCCGGTTTCAGGAAATTCTGATTGCCAACCTCACCGGAGTGAATCTTGATGGCAACTCTGCCGTCGAGTGGTTTTCCAGTCAGATTGTAGAGCTCAAGTACTTTTTCAGGTGTGATTGTCTTGGAAAAATAAACCTTTGATTTCATGAGAGACCTCCTTAATTTTTTATATGCTACCTATTCTACAGCATAATTCAGGATTTTGCAAACAAGATTACAGTAATTTTGGGACAAAGGTGTTAACATTTGGCACAAAGTGTGGTAGACTTTAAGGGTGTACCACTTTAAACAAGGAAAGCGAAGGAGAATTACGAATGGCGAATTATTATCAACCGGAAATCGAGACAATGCCTGTTGAGCAGATTCAGGCTCTGCAGAGTCAGCGGCTGGCGCAGCAGGTAAAATATGTGTATGACAATGTGAAATTTTATCATGACAAAATGGATGAACTGGGTGTGAAGCCTGACGATGTAAAGGGAATTGAGGATTTACATAAGCTTCCGTTTATCAATAAAGATGATTTGAGAGATCAGTATCCGTATGGTCTGCTGGGCGTTCCGCTGTCAGAGTGCGTGCGCATCCAGTCGACGAGCGGCACGACGGGGCGCCGCGTGGTGGCGTTCTACACACAGGAGGATGTCGATGTGTGGGAGGAGTGCTGTGCGCGGGCAATTGTGGCAGCAGGCGGCACGAAGGAGGATGTGTGCCATGTCTGCTATGGATATGGACTCTTTACGGGCGGTCCGGGACTGAACGGCGGTTCTCACAAGGTTGGCTGCCTGACCCTGCCCATGTCCTCAGGAAATACAGAGCGCCAGCTTCAGTTTATGACGGATCTTGGATCCACCATTCTCTGCTGCACGCCGTCCTATGCGGCAAACCTCGGCGAGGCGATCCATGAGAGAGGGCTGCGGGATCAGATTAAGCTCAAGGCGGGGATCTTTGGCGCGGAGCCATGGACGGAGGAGATGCGTCACAACATCGAGAATGCGCTTGGCATCAAGGCGTACGACATCTACGGGCTGACAGAGATATCGGGACCCGGTGTTTCCTTTGAGTGCGAGGAGCAGCAGGGAATGCACATTCAGGAGGACCATTTCATCCCGGAGATCATCAATCCCGACACGGGTGAAGTTCTTCCTGAGGGAGAGATTGGAGAACTCGTGTTTACATGCATCACCAAAAAGGCGTTTCCACTTCTGAGATACCGCACGCGCGACCTGTGCTATCTGACCAGAAAGAAATGTTCCTGCGGGCGCACGCACATCCGTATGCATAAACCTATGGGAAGAAGTGACGACATGATGGTTGTGAAGGGCGTCAACGTATGGCCGTCACAGATCGAGACTGTTTTGTTGAATAAGGGGTATGAGGCGAATTATCAGATCGTGGTGGACCGCATCGGCAATAACGACACGATTGAAGTTCAGGTGGAAAAGACGCCGCAGATGGCTGAGGATCCGGCGTTTAACAAAGCGGCGCGCGAGAAGTCGATCGTGTCAGGCTTAAAGTCCATGCTGGGCATTCTGGTAGATGTAAAAGTAGTCGAGCCAAAGAGCATTACCAGGAGTGAGGGCAAGGCAGTACGCGTCATTGACCGGAGAGATCTCTACAACAAATAGAATCATAAAAGCAAAAGCGGGCAGGAGACTACTCGCTTTTGTCTGATTTGCCGGATATGATAAAATAGGACTGTATGGAGGTGGCGACCATGGTGCCGTCAGCCTTGTAAACATTGACTTCATAGACTGCGATCGTGGATCCGTACTTGATTTCCTTTGCCTCCGCGATCAGTTTTTCCGTGTTGCAGGCGGGCGCCAGATAATGAATGCTGCTGTCGACGGTCACGATGCTGCTGCCGTGGGTGAGCGCGGCGCTGCCACCAATTGTGTCTGCAAGCGCAAAAGTGCAGCCGCCATGGACTGTGCCAAGCGGATTGAGAATCTCGGGCCGCAGAGGCATCTCCCCCTTGCAGTACCCTTCTGAAAGCTCTGTGATCTTCATGTCGAGCAGCTGTATAAAACCCAATGTGCCATAAAAATGGTTTCTGATTTCATCATAGTTCTTCTGGTCATTATTTTTCATTGATGTTGTCCTTCTTCCTGTATTAAAGTATATTTTATCCTATTTTACAAAAAATTCAACCACAAAATTTTTTTGTGACAGTTCAGCCATGCAAAATTGGATATGCAAAATGCTGTTGGGAGCTTG
>CAMWOK010000213.1 GCA_947175845.1 uncultured Lachnospiraceae bacterium
GCTTCATTCTGGTATATTACTTTCTCATCCCGCAGTCAGCCAACCAGGTGTCAACGCTCGGCTCGGACAAGGCGATCATGATCGAGAAGGGAAATCTGATCTATGACTTTTTTTACAGTATCATGTGGGTGTTCAAGTGGAGCACCATCGACATGGACAGGGACTGGGAGAAGATATGGTGGCTCATCATTGCGGCCATGGTTGTGATTGCACTCATCATCGTGTTCGTGGCGGTGAAGAGCAGGCAGGATGTGCTGAGAAGATTTCTGTACTGTAACATCGCAGTGTATCTGCTTTACTATGTTGTCACAAAGCTGAATATCTATGCCTATGGATGGTATGGGAACCGCTATAACATGTTCCTGTTTCCCCTGTGGTTTGTGCTGATTTCTGTTTCCCTGTACGAGTTTGTGATGGTTCTGCGCCAGAGCAGCGCCCCCTTCTGGGCGGGGATCGGTGCAGGAATTGTGCAGGCGGGTCTTGTCGGGTCCGGGATTTTGTACTGTGTTTACGGGGATTACCGCATCAGCTGCCACTGGGCGAAGATGGATCTGCGGACGGTGGTAGCCGCGTGGTATGAAAACGACGGTTATGAGGTGCCGACAGTGCTCGATTTTCATCAGCGGTATGGATTCACGTACTACTTTACGCACAATGATGCGTTTGAGGAAGCGCAGTGGGAAAACATTGTCTACAATGATGAGGTGGAGACCTACTCTGTGAGTGACACGCAGGTGTGGAAGGACTATCTCGACAAGGTGTACAGCGGCGTAATTCCAGAGGAGCTGTATCTGGTCACGGGGCAGTGGAATGAGTTCGTGGATGCATTTGTGGAGCTCGGCTATGATGTGGAGCCGGTTGTGGATACGACCGCCAAACTGTATCACATGAAAAAGGGTTAAAACGGCGAGACAGCACAGATCACGGGAAAAGGGTTGGATAGAATGGTCATCATACATGTAATGGGAGGCCTGGGAAATCAGCTTTACCAGTATGCCTTATATGAAAAGTTAAAATTTCTCGGAAAGGAAGTCCGGCTTGATCTGTACGCTTACAGGGATGCACAAGGCGAGGAGAAGGAGTGGCGGGAGCTGGAGCTGGACAGGCTTGAGGGTGTGCGGTATGAGATCTGCACAGCGGGCGAGCGATGCCGTTTTCTCGACAACAGCATGCGGTTTGCGGACAGAGTCCGGCGCAGACTCACAGGCAGGCGGGACAGGACTGTCAGGGAGTATGCGGAGTACATGCCGGAGATTTTTGAGATGGATGACGTGTATTTGTACGGGGTCTGGGGATGTGAGCGGTATTACACGGATATGATTCCAATGCTTCAGAAAAAGATTCGGTTTCCCGGGAGCACGGATCTGCGCAATCAGCGGACGATCGAGGCGATGGCGCACGAAAATGCGGTGAGCATTCATATCCGGAGGAAGGATTATCTCACAGTGGCGGACGGGAAGCGGTATATGGGAATCTGCACGGAGGAATACTACGATTGTGCGATAAAGTATATCTCGGAGCGCGTTGAAAATCCGGTGTTTTATATTTTTTCAGATGATCCGGCATATGCAGCCGCCCATTTCAGTGGCCGCAATATGCATCTCGTGGACTGGAACACAGGCAGGGACAGTCTGCACGATATGGAACTGATGAGCCACTGCAGGCACAATATCTGTGCAAACAGCACATTCAGCATCTGGGGGGCGCGGCTCAACAGCAATCACGACAAGCTGATGCTCCGCCCGCTCCGCCATGACAATTACGGAGCTGTGGATGCGCAGACTGTGCAGGAGAACTGGCCCGGGTGGATTCTGATCGATGCCGCGGGAAAGATTGTCGCTTAGCGGATTCTAAATGGGGAGAGGAGCGGAAAATGGCAGGACAGAAAGAGGAGAGGAAGGATTTGATTTCCATAATTGTTCCGGTATACAATGTCGGGAATTACCTCGACCGCAGTATGCGTTCCATTCTGAACCAGACCTATCAGAATCTGGAGATTATCCTTGTGGATGACGGTTCAACGGATTCCTCGCCTGCAAAGTGTGACGAATATGCGGCCAGGGACAGCCGCATCAAGGTGATCCACAAGCCAAACGGCGGCCTCTCGGATGCGCGGAATGCGGGGCTTGAGCTGGCGGCGGGGGATTTTATCGGGTATGTGGACAGCGACGACTGGATTGAGCCGGACATGTACGAGCGCATGTATCAGGCGTGTGCCGCACACGGCGCGCAGCTTGCAGTGTGCAGGTACTTTCAGGAATACAGCGCAAAAGGCAGCGGTCAGAACACTGTGGAGAACGGGCATTCACCGTGCAGTGGTGCGGTCGTTCCGCTCGACAGGGAGGCGCTCTTGAGAAACTATATCAGCGGACAGGATGGTTATGTGATTTACAATTCTGTCTGGAGCAAGCTTTTTTCCAGGGAGCTGGTGCAGGGAATGCGGTTCCCGAAGGGGAGAAACTCGGAGGATATCATGTACACAACGCGCGCATTCTGCAGGGCGCGGCGTGCGGTGTACCTTGATCAGTGCTTTTACCACTATGTGCTTGACCGGGATGGAAGCATTATGAACGAGGCGCGGGGGAAACGCATGTTCCGCGATGAGATTCCGTTCTGGCGTGAGCATATCGCCTGCATCAGAGAGATGGTTTCCCAGCAGATGGCAGACCTGGCAGCATACCACTTTCAAAGACGACTGTTATTTTATTATATCGATGCCAGAACCGCGAAAAATAAAGAGACGGCGTCGAGGCTGGTCCTTGAGGTGAATAAGGACAGGGCTGAGATGGACAGGGTTTATGACAGCGCGATCGTCTCTAAAGGGGACAGAATCCGCCGTCGGCTTTTTCTGGCGAGTCCCTCGGTGTATGCTGCGGCAGTGTCGCTGTATGACAGAATTGTGATTCCGCTGCGGCGATAAAAACGGATGTGCACAAAAGCGGTATTGACTACAACATTTGAGGAGCGGTTATGCTTTTTAATTCCTATATTTTTGTTTTTTTGTTTTTTCCGCTGGTGGTTGCCGGATATTACTGGCTGCATCACAAAAAGCTGGAAAGAGCGGCGCTTGGATATCTGGTGCTGATGTCTCTGGTGTTTTATGGATACAACTGCATCGGAGACGTCGTGGTTCTGGCACATCTGTTTATTCTGGCGGCAGGAATTCTGATCAACTATCTGGTGGCAGGACTCATGGAAAAGGCGCGCGGGGCGGCGGGGCGGCGGATGCTTCTGCTCCTGGGGCTTCTTTACAACCTGGGGGTACTATTTTATTTTAAATATTATGACTTTTTTATTGACAATGTCAATGCGGTGTTCAAGACGGACTATCATTTGCTGAAACTGGCGCTTCCGCTTGGAATCAGTTTTTATACGTTTCAGCAGCTCTCCTTTGTCATTGACTCATACAGAAGGGACTGCGCGCGATACAGTCTGCTGGAATACGCAGCGTACGTTTCCTTTTTTCCACAGCTGATCGCAGGGCCGATTGTGTATCATGACGAGCTGATACCACAGCTTCGCGCAGAGAAAAATCATCGGATTCAGTATGAAAACCTGTGCAAAGGTATCTATGCGTTCGCGCTTGGCATGGCAAAGAAGGTTCTGATTGCGGATACACTCTCTAAGATAGTTACAGCCGGTTACTCCAATGTGGGAGAACTCAACAGCGTCAGTGCGCTGTTGGTGATGGTCTGCTATTCCCTGCAGATTTATTTTGACTTCAGCGGGTACTGTGATATGGCGTGCGGCATCGGTTATATGTTCAATGTGGAGCTGCCCGTCAATTTCAACTCTCCTTACAAGGCGGCGTCTGTCAGGGAGTTCTGGGACAGATGGCACATGACGCTGACGCGTTTTTTTACCAGGTATATCTATATCCCGCTCGGCGGGAGCAGGCGGGGTACTGTGCGGACGTACGGAAATGTCCTGCTTGTGTTTCTGGTGAGCGGCATCTGGCATGGAGCGAACTGGACATTTATTTTGTGGGGGGTAATCAACGGGCTAGGGAATCTCTTTGATCGTCTGTTTGACCGTGTCCTGCAAAGAATACCGCACATGGTCAGGGTGGCTGTGACCTTCTGCTTTTGCACGCTCGCGTGGGCGATGTTCCGCGCGGACTCTGTCGAGCAGGGGCTGCAGATGATCGGCAGCCTCCGCGTGGCGGGTGACGCCAGGCTGTGCGTGGAGATCACAGAGCCGTTTCACCAGATACTGGAAGTGCGTATGCTGGGGCGGCTGGGGCTTGGGCCGCTCATGCAGGCGCAGCCGTGGGTTATGCCAGCGGCATTTGCCGCAGTTCTGGTGCTGGCGTGTCTGCTGATGCGCAACACACAGGAGAAAGTAAAGGACGGCAGGTACGGCCCCGGGCGCATTCTGGCGACTGTGGGGCTGCTGATCTGGAGTATTCTTTCGCTCTCTGAGGTGAGTGAGTTTTTATATTTTAATTTTTGAACAGTTTTTAAAGGACACTGTTCAGGCAGGAAAGGATTTGCGGTATGGCATCAAACGCGAAAAAGTGGTTTATTACATGTATGGCAGCGCTGCTGGGAACAATAGTGCTGATGCTGTGTGTGTTCTGGATTGTCGACCCATATTTTCATTTTCATAAACCGTTCTCCTTCATGTCCTACCGCCTGTACAATGAGCGTTATATCAACGATGGGATCTCGAGAAATTTTGACTATGATGCGATCATCACAGGGACATCGATGGCACAGAATTTTAAGACAAGCGAGCTGGATGCACTGTTTGGGACAACGTCCGTGAAGGAAACCTTTTCCGGAGCGGCCTACAGGGAACTCTCTGAGAACCTTGACCGGGCGCTGAGAAGGAACAGGAGTCTGAGGACGGTGATCTGGACGATGGATGCCAACGCCATTTTGCGCGACAAGGATTACGCGGGGTATGATGGATATCCCACGTATCTCTATGACGACAATCCCTGGAATGATGTGCGGTATGTGTTCAACAAGGATGTGTGGTATCACGGTGTGCTGAACAATCTGGCGATGACAATCAGCGGCCAGCCGTCCACGACCTTCGACGAGTATTCTTCGTGGGAGAAGGAGACCGGATATGCGCATGTGATGGCGAGCTACAACCGCTGGGAGGAGAAGGCGCCAAAAGCCCCGCCGCTCTCGGAGGAGGACACAGCGATGGTGACGGCCAACATTCAGCAGAACATTGTTGATCTTGTAAACAGATACCCCGATACGACATTTTATATTTTTTATACGCCCTACAGCATCTGCTGGTGGGATTTCATGAATCAGGAGGGGCTGATCAACGGTTACTTTGACGCGGAGCTTATCACGACGAAGCTGCTTTTGGACTGTCCGAATGTAAAACTATATAATTTTCATGACAAGTATGATATAATAACAGATCTGGACAACTACAGGGATAAGGAACACTATGCGGCACATGTCAATTCCAGGATATTGGAGGGGATCGCTGCGGGGGACGGCCTTGTGACAGAAGAAAATTGTATGGAGCGTTTTAAAAAGCAGCAGGCGTATTACCTGAACTA
>CAMWOK010000214.1 GCA_947175845.1 uncultured Lachnospiraceae bacterium
TCATGAGTAGAGTGTGCTCGTAGATGTGTCTTAGAGAAATGAATTATTTGAAAATGTGTTTTGACATCAACAACAGATTGAATAATAATTATCTGTGTGGTGCTGCCTTGGAAGGCCAGGGAAAATATGCGCAGGCTAGAGAATATTACAGAACTGCTTTGGAGTTTCCAGACTGTGTGTTTCGACAGCGTGCCGTGGAGCGGCTTGAGGCGACAAAGGGATTGTGAGGGTGATGCCTCAGATGGCGGATGGAAACGTAAGGACCCGCCTGACATAGAGAAAAAGGCTATAAAATCCAGAGTGGAAATTATGGCCTTTTATGCTATCTGCCGATCAGCATAGCTAAAAAGTTTACCATGAGTTTTTTACCCCAAAAATTCGATGGGATTAGAAAAAATAATACCTATAGCTATCGCAAAACATTGACCGATAGTTTCTTTTCAAATATTTATAATAAAGGTACTATATAAATAGAAGAAAAGGAATTATGCGTATGAATAACAAAAGAAAAAACAAAGTGGAACGGGAATTGTATAAAAACATTGGAAACCGGCTTCTGCTCGAGCGGAGGGAGCGGCATTACACGCAGGAACAGATGGCGGAGCTGATCGGTGTCAGCACGGGATTCTACGGAATGATCGAGCGCGGTGAAAAAGCTCCGAGTATCGAGCGCCTTGTGTTGATTTATGAAAAGCTCGGGACGGATATCACGTATCTGCTGACTGGTGATGAGAAAGATGAGCGGCTTGCGAATTATATTGAAAAATGTCCGCAGGAGAAGCAGTATGATTTTGAGCAGTTGATGCGGCATGCTTTGAAACTGGCTGATTTCGGTGAATATCACGTAGAAAAGTGAGCAGATAACAGACAGGCAGTGCAGTTCAGGGCATGTTGCACCGTCAAGATATGAAATTCCGTGTACTTTGTTAGGGTAAAGGAGTGTCAGACCAATGCAGGAAGAGAAGAACGCGTTAGATATACCGGGCAATGCAGGGCAGAATTTTCCCCAGCTTTTGCGGCAGCTGCGAAAAGAAAAGGATGTGTCGCTGGCACAGCTGGCGGCAGAACTTATGGAGGTCAGCCAGCTTGCGCGGATTGAGCGGGATCAGCGGCCGGAAAATAAAAATCTGAGAGATCGTTTGCTGGGAAGATTGGGAATTGCCAGCGATCTGTATGAGACGCTTTTGAATATTGAGGATTACACGACATGGGAACAGCAGCGGGAGATTTTGTGTGCCATAAAACGGAAGGCATTCCTGGAAGCGCAGGAATTGATCGCCGTGTATGAACAGCAGAAACCTGGTGCAGATCGAGATAGGATAAAACGGCAGTTTTGTCTGGTGATGCGGGCGGAAAGTCTGAGGCAGCAGGGAGCGGCAGAGGATGATATAGGCGCTTGTTATGAGGAGGCGGTATTGCTGACAGTTCCGGACGCAGAATGTCTCGACACTACAGGCAGGCTGCTGGCTGTTCAGGAAGTCAATATGATTCTGGAATACTGGTATTATCATAAAGGTGCGGATTTTTTGGACAGGTGCAAAAAGCTGCTCGCATTTGTGGACAATGCAGTGTATGATGCTGCATCCAGAACAAAAATTTATCCGAAGATTGTGGTTTACTATCTGCGGGAATTGTTATTGATACATAAGGAACAGAAAGCAGTCGATCTCAGCGAAGGGATTGCAATCAGCAACCGGGCGCTTGAGATACTGCACGAAAACAAAAAGACATACTACCTTTCAGAACTTCTGGATCTGAACCACAAGCTCGCGCAATGTATGGGCAATCCGGAGGCGGCTGCTTTGAGCGCGCGGTATTGCCGGGAGGACATGGAGCTGTCCTGTATGCAGGACTGTGTGTATCTGTACGAGCAGAGGCAGGTTCTTTATATTGGTGATATGCTGCAGTGCCGCAGGAAATTGTACGGGCTGTCGCGGCAGGAATTGTGCGCGGGGATCTGCTCTGAAAAGACTCTGCGCAGGGCAGAGCGGATGCAGACGGACATGCAGCGGAGGGTGCAGAACGCTTTGATGGAAAGACTTGACCTGCTCAACACCTGCAGGGAGTGATATATATCCTCCGATTCTTAAAAATCTGAGGGACAAATAGGAGACAGAATTGGCTGATGGTATGTTTGGACAATTCTGTCTCTTGAAATGTTTGAGAAATATCGTAGAATGATTAGGATAGCATTCGTATCCATCGCTATATTATTTATAGAAGAAACAGGTGCAATCAAATACTACATACAAAAGATAAGGAGAGATGATCCAATGAAGGAGGATAAGGACAGTCGGGCGGTATCATCGGAGGCAGATCAGGACTTTCTTCAGTTTCTGAGGCAGGTGCGGAAAGAAGAAAATGTGCGGTTGGAACAGTTGGCGGAGGGACTTATGACAGTCAGTCATCTGGCGCGGATTGAGAAGGGACAGCGTCCAATCTGCAAAAATATGCGGGATCGCCTGTTGGGAAGACTGGGTGTTGCCAGTGATTTATATGAAAATCTGCTCAATATTGAGGACTATATTGCCTGGCAGCAACAGCGAAATATTCTGAGTGCCATAGAACGGAGAGATTTTGTAAAAGCACAGGAACTGCTTGACGTGTATGCGGAACAAAAACCCCGGTTTAAGGACAAAATCAAACAACAGTTTTGCCTTGTGATGCGCGCGGAACTCCTGAAACAACAAAATGCAGATCAAAATGAGATTGGAGCGTGCTATGAAAGGGCTGCAAAGCTGACCATTTCAGATGTGGAAAAGCTGTGTTTCGAGCAAAGGCTGCTGTCCATTCAAGAAGTCAATTTGGTTCTGGAGTATTGGTTTTATCACAAGGATGAAACGTTTGCGCAGAAGTGCAGGGAACTCATGGCGTTTGTGGAGAATGCAGTCTATGATGATTTGTCCAAAGTGAAGATCTATCCCAAAATTGTTTACTACTATCTGCAGGAAGTGTTCCAAGGTGATGCCGGACAAGTGCACGAAGACCATGGTTTGGACAATCTGCCGGCAGAAGCCGGACAAAGCAGTGGCCGTCAGATAGAAAAATATCCAGGGGACAGTCTTACGGTTTGCAACCGGGCAATCGAGATGCTGCGGGACACAGGGCGCGCATACTATTTGCTGGAGCTGCTCGAGATGAGAATCAGAATCTTGGAGTGCGGTGCGCGGGATTGTGGTGAGGAGCGGCAGATGCTTCAGGAGAGCAGGGAACTGGCTGAGCTGCTCAGGAATCTTTACACCGCGTATGAAGTGCCAGCTTATATGCAGGATTGCGCCTATCTTTATCAGCAGAGATGGGTGTTTTATATTGGTGATGTTTTGCGCATTCGCAGGAATATGTATGGATGGACACAACAGCAGTTGTGTGATGGCATCTGTTCTGCAAAGACGTTGCGCAGGACGGAGCGAATGCAGGCCAATATGCAGCAGGATGTACAGGGACTGCTGCTGAGAAGGCTTGGTTTGTCTAAGGAGTATCAGAAGACCAGTCTTCTGACAAATAGCAGGGAAGCAGTCCGACTGAAAGAGGAACTGGCAATTTGTCGAAATAATCAGGAAGCGAGGAAAAACAGGGTATTATTTCAGGAGTTAAAAGATAGGATTTCTGTGGATATACGGGAAAATCAGCAATATTTTATTGAAACGGAAGCATCACTTGATTGGATGGAGGGGAGAATATCAAGAGAGGAATTTTCAGTAAGAGAAGAAGAGGCTCTTCGCTGCACATTGAGTGCAAAGAATTTATTTTATGCAAAAGAAATCTATTTGACAGAGATGGAAATGATATGTATTCGCAAAATTATACAGGCGATGTCTGAAATGGAGAAAAGAAAATATATTGATTTTTTTATTCGTTTTTTCGAAGTGTATGAGAAAAAGTGTGTTCTGCCAGATAATATCATTATGTATGAATATATTATGACATTCGTAGCAAGTGAGTTAGGAAATATGGGAGAATATCAGCTGTCTTTAGAGATAGATAAAAAAGTGCTTAAAGCATCTTTACAATGCAGAAGAATGTGGGAAGCTGGAAATATTCTCTATGATATTTTGTGGAATGAAAGTAAACAGAATGCTGAAAATGGACAGGAAATTGCAAAAGAAAAAATGACTGAGGAGTTAAGGAAATGCATTATACTCAGTCACTTTTGCAGACAAACATTTAGAGAAGATTTTTTTAAGAGAAAACTTTATAAATAACGATCATCCGTAGGCGGCAAGTCACTACACGGCGAAGCCTCCTCCTCAGTATGTGCCCCCGTACCTGGCACTGCATCCTGTACGACAACCACGCCATTCTGAATAATGATCACAACAGCCACCATCACCAGAAATTTCCCAAAATCAAAAAACTTATTTCTGAAACGCTTCATTTTTGAACTGACCCTTCTTTCTTTTGATTAATTTTCGAAACTGGCACGGCATTGCGCACAGGGCGGTGAATGCAGCGCCAAGCGATACCTATAATATAAGCGCACTTCAGGAAATAAGCAAGGGACAGAATTGGCCACTAATGGAATTGTTGTAACAGGAAGCCATAGGCGGAACTGTTACGAATTGTTGGCGGATTCTGTCCCCTGTTTTTCGCGTATTTTTATATCCACTTTTCAATATCAAAGGACAGTGTGTCAAATTTGTCATCGTAGATGAGATTCAACAGACTGTCTAACTTTCTCAGTGCCTGTGTGATGAGCTGCGGATCACACAGTTTTTTTTCGATTGCGATTGCCAGCTCGTTGAGGTCGAGCACCTTGACGTAGCCGTCCGGGTAGATCACCACATCGGCGAGCAGATCGGTGACGATCAGCGCGTTTTCCGCTTCCTGGTAGCTGTAGTCCACGATATCACAGTACCAGTACAGCAGGGTATTGTCCTCGCGGTAAAATTTGCTTATCTTGTAGCCAGACTTTAAGTGGTAGCAGGAGTAGCCATGGTGGAAATCCCGGCGTGGCTTCAACGTATGCCATTTCGTGATGATTCTGAGGTCTGTCCGCTCGAGAATGATGTCATCCTTCAATAAAATACATTCGTCAGGTATGATGCGCTTGCGGTAAATCTTTAAAGTGTCCATGGCGTGTTCTCCTTTATCTGATAATTATTTTTATTTCATTTTACCCCTTTTCGGGCGGGTCTTCAACATTTTTATGGAACAGGGCAGACTGTGACGCGCAGCGGCCACAACCGTGTGGTCAGGAGTGAAAAATCTGTTGCGCTTCGTCTGTTTTTAACGTATAATCAAGACAGTTCTCAAAACTTTATAAGAAGAAACGTGACATTACTTAAGGAGGCGAAAGCATGAGACAGTTTTTTGGAATGAGTCGAAGCGGCGATCTGGCAGAAGCACTCAGTGGACTGGATAATCCGCAGTTTGTTATGCTGATGTCCAACAATGCCCAGTTTGAGGTGCATGTGCGGGAGTTGGAGAAGCGTTATCCAGGAGTTCCAAGTATCGGGTGCATCGGAATGAGTTATGATATCAGAGTGGTTGAGGAGGGGGTCGGCAT
>CAMWOK010000215.1 GCA_947175845.1 uncultured Lachnospiraceae bacterium
CTGTTGCCCTGGGCGGATGCGCAGGTGACAAGGCGGCTGGAGACTCTACACAGATTGCTGACAGCAGTGAGGCAGATACCGCAGCAAATGCTGAGACAAGTGTTTCGCAGGAGAATGCGGACGAGACACAGAAGGCAGACGAGACGGCGGATGGTACATCACACATCACCATAGGTATTCCGCAGGATCTGGACAGCCTGGTGCCGAGCCTGTCACAGGGCGCGGGTACACAGGAAATCCTCTACAATATCTATGAGGGGCTGTACAAGCCGGACAGCGAGGGCAATCTGGTTCCCGCAGTGGCGAGTGATTACACAATGTCGGAGGATGGGCTTGTGTACACATTCACATTGAGAGATGGGATAACATTCCACAATGGAAATCCTGTCACTGTGGCGGACGTGAAGTATTCGATTGAAACCTGCGCCGGTCTGAACGGGGGAGAACCCGTTATATCGGCGTTTTCTAATATCGTGAGCGTGGAGACGCCCGACGAAAAGACGGTGGTAATTACGCTGAAGGAGTCGAGCAGCCCGTTTATGGCGATCCTCTCCACCGTCGAGGCGGCGATTGTGCCTGCGGACGTAACGGATCTGCAGACGAATCCGGTCGGGACAGGCCCGTATCGGTTTGTATCGCGCTCACTTCAGGAGAATGTGGTGCTTGAGCGCTTTGACGGATACTGGGGCGAGCCTGCCCACATCAAAGACGTCACATTGAAGGTTCTTGCGGACTCGGACTCGATCGTGATGAATCTTGAGGGCGGCGCAGTTGACCTGGTAGCGCGCGTTTCCACAGCACAGGCGGCGGAGCTTGGCGACGATTTCGAGGTGCTTGAGGGGACGATGAACCTGGTGCAGGCAATGTACCTCAACAATGCGTCCGCGCCGTTTGACAATGAGAAGGTTCGCCAAGCATTGTGCTATGCGGTCAACAAGCAGGAGATTCTCGACTTTGTGTCGGAGGGCAAGGGAACGCCTGTGGGCAGCAGCATGTTCCCCGCATTTGGAAAGTATTATGTCGAGGAGCTCAATGACCTCTATACGACGGACATCGAGAAGGCAAAGGCGCTTTTGGCGGAGGCTGGCTACGCGGACGGATTCAGCTTTACAATGAAGGTGCCGTCCAACTATCAGCAGCATGTTGACACGGCACAGGTGGTCGCAGAGCAGTTAAAGCAGATCAATGTCACGGCAAATATCGAACTGATCGAGTGGGAGACATGGCTGAGCGACGTGTATCAGGGGCGCGACTATGAGGCGACGCTCGTCGGCGTGGACGCTTCGACGCTGACTGCCGGGGCAATGCTCAGCAGATTCCGCTCGGATGCGCACAACAACTTTGTGAATTATAACAATGCAGAGTACGATGCCGCCTACAAGGAGGCGCTTGCTGCGGAGGCCGTGATGGATGACGACAAGGCGACCGAGGCGTACAAGAAGTGCGAGACCATCCTTGCAGAGACAGCCGCAAATGTCTATATCCAGGACATGTGTGAGCTGGTGGCAGTCAGGAAAGGCTATACAGGATACACGTTTTATCCGCTGTACATCCAGGATTTTTCAAAACTGGATATACAGTGATCCTGCACAGCAGCGGGAGCAATCGTTTGAGTGATTTGTAAAAGGAGACGGGGATATGAGATACATTGGTAAAAAGCTGGCGGCAATGATGATCACGCTTTTGTGTATCTCGTTCCTCGTCTACCTTGCTTTTGACGTGATACCGGGAGATGCGGCGCTGGCTGCGCTCGGGACGGACGCCACGCCGGAGAGTCTTGCTGCGCTGCGGGAGCAGCTCGGGTTGAACAGGCCGTTTCTGGAGCGGTATCTCGAGTGGCTGGTCAACTTTGTGAGCGGTGATTTCGGCACTTCATACAAATATCATATGCCTGTCGCGGACATGATTGTGTCCAAGCTCCCGATCACGGTGAGCATGGCAGTCCTCTCTTTTTTTATCATGGTGGTGATCTCACTGCCGATCGGCATCTACACGGCCAAGCACAGCGGAAAAATGGTCGACCGCATTGTCATGGCGCTCAACCAGATTGTGATGTCGGTGCCGCATTTCTTTATGGGAATCCTGATCACTTATTTTTTCGGTCTGATATTAAAGCTGTTCACTCCCGGGGGATTTGTGTCGTATGAGAAGGATTTCGGGGGATTTATCGCCTACATTCTTTTTCCGTGTTTTGCCATAGCGCTTCCCAAAATTGCGATGTCGGTCAAGCTGCTGCGGAGTTCCTGCATTGAGGAGGCGAAAAAAGATTACGTGCGAACGGCTTACAGCAAAGGTAACAATACCAACAAGGTCCTGTACCGGCATGTGCTTCGCAACGCCATGATTCCGGTCATTACGCTGTGGGGAATGACGCTCGCGGACATGCTGGTAGGCAGCATTGTGATCGAGCAGGTGTTCAACATCCCGGGGATAGGGCGCATTCTGCTGACCTCGATATCCTACAGGGACTATCCGGTGGTGGAGGCGGTGATCGTGCTGATCGCCTTTGTGGTGATCGGGACGAACTTTATTGTGGATGTGGTTTACCAGCTGGTTGACCCGCGCATCAGTGTATAGAGCGAAAGTGGGAGGTGTAGTTTGAAAAGGAAAAAAACATATTCTCCAAACTTTGTCATAGGCATTACAATAACAGGTGTAATGTTACTGCTGATCTTGATTGGATTTATCCACACGCCGTACGATATCACGAAGATGGACAGCTCCGCGAAGCTTGCCGCGCCGTCGCCCGCACACCTGATGGGGTGTGACAATTTCGGGCGCGACATCTTTTCGAGGGTATTAAAGGGCATGGGCAACACGTTTGTGATTGCGTCCGCGACGGTGGGGATTGGCGCGGTGAGCGGTGTGATTGTCGGGGCGTTTACCGGGTATTTCGGCGGTGTGCTGGACGAGGTGCTGATGCGCGTCAACGACGTCGTGTTCGCTTTTCCGAGCATTCTGCTGGCGCTCGTGTTTGTCAGCATTTTCGGCACAGGCAAGTACAACGTGATCGCGGCGCTCGGCATTGCGTTTATCCCGAGTTTTGCCCGCATTGTCCGCGGCGAGTTCATCAAGTACCGCGAGATGGACTATGTTAAAAGTGCAAGGCTGGCCGGCGTGCCTAAGCTGCGCATCATCTTCGTGCACATCCTGCCAAACACTATGCCGGTGCTGATGTCCTCCGTGATGATCGGTTTTAACAACGCAGTGCTCGCGGAGGCCGGCATGAGCTATCTGGGCATCGGCGTGCAGCCGCCCAGCGCAAGCCTTGGCAGTATGCTGTCCGAGTCTCAGACATACCTGTTCTCTGCGCCGTGGTACGCGGTGTTTCCGGGACTGATGATCATCCTGATGGTGCTGGGACTGTCTCTGCTTGCGGACAGGGGCAGACAGTAGCGATGGGGAGGCGTGTGAGTTGTCAAATATAATGCTGTTTGCACCATAACTGTTAAGAGAACCTGTGCACCTGTCGATAAACAGAGTATAATATTTCAGATGGCTGGTTCTGGAATAGACACGGATTCACAGTTCCTTAGAAAGGCAGGTATGAGAACAATGACAACAGATATAGCAGAAAGACACGCGCAGATGCAGTGCGAAAAGTACACCGTTGACACAGACAGGCTCGCGCAGAAATTACAACAGAAAAAGGCGGAGCAGTCGGCGGCTTCCGACAGGAGCCAAAGGGACACCGTGGACATCTCACAGGATGCCCGCAAAGCGCTGGAGGCATTGAAAAACCGAAACCAGACAGAGATCGCGGGAACGCTTGTGCCCGACAGATTGAGCATGGAACAGCGCGTCTTTGAGGAATATGAAAAGGCAGTAGCGGCAGAACAGAGAGAAAAAGTGACAACCGGCAACTTTGACCGCCATGCTGACAAAATGGTGTCCGCCTACCGGAAAATGCGAAGCGAAATCGAGGAAAAATATGCGGATGAGGACCAGAAGCAGCAGCTTGAACTGCTGGACAAAGCATACGAAAGCCACAGTAAATTGATGGCGGAGCACACAGAAAAGATGTATGACTTAAGGAATTTTACCCCGCAGATCACCTGGCATTCAAACGGGAGCACAGCGGACCGGCAGATGCAGGCCGCGCCCGAAAAGCTGGTTTGGTCAGACCAGTATGAGAGAGGAGCGGTTAGAAACCAGGCATACAACGCGTTTATGTCCGCGATCGGCAAAGGCAGCCAGGCGCCGCAGAGCCGGACAGACCTAAACCGCATATGGGATCATTATGCCGCATTGAGATAAGAGACAGATGGGAAAGGATTGGTTATTCCAGTCCTTTTTTTTCTGCCTGATTGTTGACAAAGCAGATTTTTCATGCTATGCTAATACTACGATAAACGTAGCAATGACAATCGTAGCAGCGACAGACATAGCAGCGATAAACACAGTAATGACAAATACAGTAGTGACAGAGCGCCGATGGCAGCCTGGCATTGGGAAGGGAGGTTTTTATGAACAGCATCAGCAGCGACATTATACGCGGGTACAATGACACCATGATTCTGTATCTGCTGTGGGATGCGCCGTCGTATGGGTATGAGATTTCAAAGCGGATTAAAAATCTGTCGGAGGAGAAGTATGTGATCAAGGAGACAACGCTCTATTCCGCCTTTACGCGGCTGGAAAAGAACGATTTTGTCGAGTCCTTTGCCGACAATGACGCGGTGAACGGGAAACGCAGGACATATTACCGAATCACGGAGCAGGGCAGGCAGTATTACCGCGACAAATGCGCGGAGTGGGAACTGACCAAGGAGGTTGTGGAAAAATTTATCAAGCAGGACGGAGGTAGGTAGGATTATGGAGACGATCAGAAATTATCTGGAGACAATGTTTGCCAGACTTCCAAGCACGTTGGAAGTGCAGAAGGCGAAAAATGAGCTCTGGCAGATGATGGAGGACAAATACACAGAGCTCATCGAGGGCGGTAAGTCCGAGAACGATGCGGTCGGCATCGTGATATCTGAGTTTGGCAATCTTGACGAGCTTGCGGAGGAGCTTGGCATCAGGAGCTTTGTGATGCAGGAGAACCAGAAGCAGGCCGGCGGGATTCGGAGTGTGGCACTCGCGGAAGTCAAGGATTATCTGCACGACAGGACACGCGCCGCGTACACGGTCGCGCTCGGTGTCTTTTTGTGCATCACGAGCTGCTGCGGTTACATGCTGAAAATCAGCTGGAGCTGGCGCGGGGGACTCTATGCCATGTGCGCTATGTTTCTGATGATAGCGGCTGCGGTCGCGCTGTTTATGTTCTCGAGTTTTGTCATGGGAAAGTGGCGGTTTCTGACGCGGACGGTTTGCAGCATTGATTTTGCGACGGCGGAGTATGTCCACAACCGCAGGGAGGGCTTTCGCGTGACGCGCGCCATGATGATTACAATCGGCGTCATCCTGTGCATCCTGAGCGTGCTTCCCGTGGTGATTGTGGGCAGCCTGTTTTCGTGGAGCAGCGGATTTGGCGTGGTGCTGATG
>CAMWOK010000216.1 GCA_947175845.1 uncultured Lachnospiraceae bacterium
ATATTTAAACACAAGTCCACTATTTTACTCGAAAATTAATGCAACGATGTACTAGGCAGGCTGCCTCGAGTTCCAAAATTTCCCACAATGGACTCAGAGATCCATTCTCTATGAGAACTTTCTTTCCTTTTCTGCACATGGCGCAGGCTTCCGCTATCTCGTTCTGTTCCAGATAGATTCGTCCCAAAAGCCATGCACAGTGTGGATAAACCTTCACCTGCTCCTCCATGTCCGTGTAATGATGCAGTATGTATCTGCCCAGCTGTTCCAGACGGACCGTAAGTCCATCCGTGCTACCGAGCTTCCACTGACAGTACGTGATCACCAGGATAATGCGGATTTCCTGATTGCATAAATGCTGTTTGTTCCGAATCTTCTGCCGCCAGTCCTTCTGCGATGTACACGCAAGCGCATGCTCCATCTTGTGCATACACGCTGCATAATCCCGTTCCTGCACATAGCAGCACATCGCCTCCATAGCCATCTTGTACTGTCTGTGAATTGGACGCTTGCTGTCATTGCACTCACAATCGTAATATCGGGAGAGCAGTTTTGTCAGCTTCTCGCAATCCCAGCTTTCAATACTGCGCTCGATCCCGATGCGGTACGAAATCGACTCATACTCACTGTTTGAAACAGCAATTTCCAGCTTGTCTATCGACTTGCCCAGGCGCTCGAACAATGCCTGCAGCGTAAAGTAGTCAATTTCCTGCTCCCCGGCCTCCACCCTGCTCAACTCGGCGATGCTGATAATTCCGTCCGCTATGTCTTTCTGCTTCTTCCCCATCCGTTCACGCTCGCTGCAGAGCATGACTCCCAATTGCTGTAACATATCCCATCCCCTTTCGCATTTATGAAGTAAGTATACTGTACCTTTTCCCCCGCGTCCACAACCATACTGCTTATTTCACTTTTTTGGCCAATTTTGGCCCTTTTCTTTCCTTGCATACGGCGTCTTCTCGTCTGTCAGCTCCAGCAGATAATCGATGCTTGTGCCGTAGATCAGCGCAAGACGGATCAGAATTTCCGTCGGGATATCCACCTTGCCTCTCTCATAGTCACTATAGATCCGCTGGCTGCACTGCAGCCGCTCCGCGAGCCGTGTCTGTGTCAGGTCGCTGTCTTCCCTCAAATTTTTCAACCGCGCATAACGCATAGATATCACCTCATATACCATCATATCCTAGTGGATAATCCGCTAAGGCATTCTAGCGGGATTCCCGCTAGAACTTTTTGGAAAATAAACTCTTTTCGCAAGTGATATTGAAATTTCTCTTTATTTTTTGTACACTATAATAGATGGCACAAAAGTGTATCCTCCATGCTGTTGTGGAGGGTATTTGAAGGGAGATATTAATTTATGAAAAAAGCAATCAGTCAGTCTTTACTAACCGCTATCCTGAACGGCATTTCCATCTTATCGCTGTTCTATCTGGCGTTTTCTCTGGTTTCCTACAGAAGCGTCAACACACAGCTCGACAAGGCATACGAGGAGCGGTTTAACCTGACTTACAGCGCAAACCGTTTTATGAACGGCTCCGCCTACCTGACAAACGAAGTGCGCGCGTTTGCGGCAACCGGGCTGCAGGAACACTACGACAATTACTGGAACGAAGTCAACACGCTCCAAAACCGTGAAAAGGGCGTTGCGGCGATGCAGGAAATCGGCATCACCGCCGCAGAACAGCAGATGATCAACGAGATGTCCGCACTCTCCAACGAGCTTGTTCCGCTCGAGGACGAGGCGATGAAAAACGTACAGGCGGGCAAAAGCACAGACGCGGTCAACTATGTGTACGGCACCGCGTACAACGACTCGATCGCAAAGATCAACACATTGAAGGAACAGTTTTTATCCGCCCTGGACTCGCGGACATCCAATCAGGTCGAAAGCCTGATCGCCGACACAAACCGCATCCGGATTCAGATGATACTGGCATTGTCACTCGTTGGCATCATGCAGCTGTGCAATATGTTTCTTGTCCGCTTCAAAGTGCTGCGTCCCGTCATGGCAGTCAAGCGGCAGATGCTGGAAATCTCTCAGGGAAATCTATCCGCAGGCTTTGACTTAAAACCGGACACTTCCGAAATCGGAATGCTTGTCGAATCCATCCATGAGACCAAGCATGAGCTCAAGAAATATATCAGCGATATCAACACAACCCTGACACAGATGGCCGACGGCAACATGAACCTGACCATCGGCAGCGATTACCGCGGAGAATTCCAGCCTATCCAGCGCGCGATGGCACAGATCCTGGATTCCTTTAACAGCGCACTCTATCAGATTAAAAAGGCGACAGAGCAGGTCACGGAAGAATCCGGAAGAATGTCTTCGAGCGCGCAGAGTCTGTCGGACGGCGCTACGGAGCAGGCTGCCGCAGTCGAACAGCTGTCCGCAAGCATCATGGAGATCTCCAAGCAGGTAAACAGCACCTCCTCCGACGCGGACAACGCCAACAAGGCATCGACAGAATCCATGAAACATTTGTCTGTATGCAATGAAAAAATGGAGGCACTGCGCGCGGCAATCGAGGAGATCTCCGATTCTTCCCGCCAGATCGGGGGAATCACAAAGGCGATCGAGGACATTTCTCTCCAGACAAATATCCTCGCGCTGAACGCGTCCGTGGAAGCTGCGCGCGCAGGCGAGGCAGGAAAAGGCTTTGCTGTTGTGGCCGGCGAGGTGCAGAGTCTTG
The DNA here is from genome assembly GCA_947175845.1 of uncultured Lachnospiraceae bacterium. Classification (GTDB taxonomy): domain Bacteria; phylum Bacillota; class Clostridia; order Lachnospirales; family Lachnospiraceae; genus COE1. The sequence goes on from CAMWOK010000216.1 coordinate 2,700, forward strand.
CCAACAAGAGCACCAAGTCCGCAAAGGATATTTCCCTGTTGATTGAAAAGTCAATCAAGCAGGTGCAGAGCGGCGCATCCCTGTCCGTCGAGACGATGAACGCCCTGATGGCAGTCATCGCAAGCGGCGAGCAGTCCTCGGCAATGATTGAGCGGATTGCCTCCTCGGCAACACACCAGGCAGAGTCCCTCGAACAGGTGACTGTCGGCATGAACCAGATTTCGGACGTCGTTCAGAACAACGCCTCTACCGCGGAGGACACCGCTTCCTCGGCACAGGGACTGCGCCACAGCGCAGAGGAATTGAAAGATTCCGTACATAGATTCCGCCTCCGGAAACATTAGGAACAGTTCAGTTCCTTCGTTTGGAAAAATATTTTCATATTGCGAACTATGTGAATTTTAAAGCGCTGGCTGCAGCAATCCATGTCCTATTGCTGTAGCCAGCGCTGTTCCTGAAAAAGTATTATTTTTCAGTTCTGTTATTCATCACAAAACGAAAGGAGCAATCCATAACCATGCAGCCGTCAAACAAAAAAAGGATCCTCGTCCAGTGCGCATTCCTGATCGCGGCCGTGCTGATGATCGTGCACGGCACAGGCCGCGGAGAAATAGCGACCGTCTGGAACAAGGCAGTCAACATCTGCCTCGAATGTATTGGGTTAGGGTGACAAACATGAAAAACGCAGTAAAACGAAAACTGATACAAATCGCAGCCTTTGGCTTTACCAATTCCCACATGACAAATTTTGTCAGCGGAAAACTATACACCGGCAAGTGGAAACAATTCTGCAATCCCGGCCTGAACTGCTACTCCTGCCCGGCCGCCACGCTCGCCTGCCCGATCGGTGCCATGCAGGCGGTCGCCGGATCCATGCAGTACAATTTCAGCTTCTACGTCGTCGGTTTTCTGCTCGCCGTGGGCGTCCTGCTCGGAAGATTTATCTGTGGCTGGATTTGCCCGTTTGGACTGGTCCAGGAACTTTTTTACAAAATTCCATCGCCCAAGTTCAGGCTGCCCAGGATTTTCACGTTTGTCAAATATGGCATACTGGTCGTGTTTGTGGTCGTGCTGCCTGTCGCTGCCACAGACTATATGGGCATGGGGCAGCCTGCATTCTGCCAGTACATCTGCCCGGCCGGCACACTGTTCGGCGGCCTCCCGATGACTGCCACGCACCCGGAACTTCGGGCCGCAACCGGCTTTCTGTTTGGGCTGAAAATGACTATTTTAATCCTGACTGTCCTTGCATGTGTGTTTATCTTCCGTTTTTTCTGTAAGACACTCTGCCCGCTGGGCGCCATCTACGGCCTGCTCAACAAAATCAGCATCTATCATCTGGACGTAGACCGGCATTCCTGCATAAAATGCGGCAAGTGCGCCCATACTTGCAAGATGGATGTCGATCCGGTCAAAACCCCGGATTCCGCCGAGTGTATCCGCTGCGGTGCCTGCGCGGCCGCCTGCCCCAGACAGGCGATCCGCCTCGGATTTCGTTTGTCAGAACCTCATGCAGCACAAAACGGCGGTGCAGACTCCCGCACCGAAGCGAATAAATTGCAATGAAACGTATAAGTCTATGATACAAGGAGCGTTATTATGAAAAACAAAAAAATGTGCGCAATTGTTCTTTCTATCCTGTTTGTGCTCTCCCTGACCGGGTGCGGCACTGACGCGCAGCAGCAAAATTCCAGTCCCGCTGCTCCCACGGAAGCTGCGGCTTCCGATGACAAAACAGTCACAACCACTGTCAAAGAGCGCGGCCTGTGTTTCTCTATCGCACAGGAATATATTGATAAGGGTGTATCCCTAGAGGGCGCCGGCGAAAATGTAAAAGGATTCAAAAATGTCAGCATTTTTTACACCAGCCCGACTGCCATCGCCCTGTTGAATGAACTCAACGCGATGGATTCCGCAAAACTGACGCAGGAGCTTGTCATGGAATACTCAGATAAACTCTGGTCGTCAAGCCGCTGTCTGATGGAAGTGGTCATGGTGGAGACCTCAAAGTATGACAGCCTTGCCGCAGACGGCGCAAAGCCGGAGGACTTCACCTATTTTGCACCTGCCGAGGTATTGGGAACCAATGACGGTTACACCTATCTCCTCTCCATACCGGACCTCGACGACGGCACGCTTACCGAAGCGGAAGCCGCCGATTACCATGCCTGCAAAGAGTACATGCAGACCGTTCAGAACAATCTTACATTTACTGCCGTGGAATCGGAAGGCGGGATGCCATCCTTTACGACGAAGGATATCAATGGCGTCGAGGTGGATTCGTCCATCTTTTCAGGAAAGAAGCTCACGGTCATCAATGTCTGGGGAACTTTCTGCGGTCCCTGTATCCGGGAGATGCCGGAACTGGCAGAATGGGCGCGTGAGATGGGAGACGACGTACAGCTCATTGGTATTGTTGGAGACATCAACGGCGAAAGTGACACACAGCACATTGAACTTGCACAGACGATCGCCGAAAAAGCGAATGTCGAGTTCACCAACCTGATTCCCAACGCCGATTTTGACCGCTTTATGATGGACATCATCGGGTTCCCCACCACATTCTTTGTGGACGAAAACGGCACCTTTGTCGGTGAACCTGTTGTCGGCGCAAACGTGGCAGGCTGTCGGGAGTTTGTGGAAGCCTATCTGTCCGGGCAGTGATGTGCCATTGAGCAGCTGTAGTGTGCCACCAGCATCTCCCGCGCCATGGATTTTCCAAACCAGCGGGGGCTGCTGCGTCCTTTACTTTGTTTTCTCCACCCGCTCAATCACACAGCTGTGCG
>CAMWOK010000217.1 GCA_947175845.1 uncultured Lachnospiraceae bacterium
GGATATTATCGACCAGCTGGGCGGGCTCAGCAAGGGGGCCATCTATCATCATTTCAGGTCGAAGGAGGAGATTCTGATCGCTGTCACGGACAGAATAACAGAGGAGTCAAACCGGATGCTGCTGGCGATACGCGACCGCACGGACCTGAACGGGAAAGAGAAGCTCAAGACAATCTTTAAGGAGTCACTTTTCAGACCGGTTCAGGATGACATCTTTACGGCTGCGCCGAAGCTGAGCGACAATGTGATGCTGCTCTACAGCATTTTCCGGGAGACGATGGATGTGGCAGCACCGTGCTATATTCAGCCCATTATCGAGCAGGGGATTGCGGATGGATCCATCTGCACCGACTATCCTGCGGAACTGTCGTCGCTGATTATCCTGGTAGCCAATATCTGGATGAATCCCATGATTTTTGATGAATCCGCGGAGGAGGCATACAGGAAGTTTAAGGTGTTTGGCCAGATGATGCAGGGATTTGGACTGGATATTATGGATGATGTGATGTTGGAGCGGCTGCGCAGCCTGGCTGACATTTATCAGAGAAACAGATAGCGTGGCTGATGCTGCAGTTTTTGGTATAAACGCAGGTGAAAAAGACTGCGTTTTACAATACATCAATACATACCGTCGTTTGGTATTATAAAGGAGGAACCAATGAAGAAACTATTTTCAAGAAATTTCACACTTGTTGTGATCGGACAGATTATTTCGCTGTTTGGCAATGCCACCATCCGTTTTGCTCTTCCGCTGTATCTGTTGAATCAGACGGGTTCATCGGCGCTTTATGGGACGGTGACAGCCTGCGCGTTCATTCCTATGATTGTGCTGTCCCCGGTGGGCGGTATCGCGGCGGACAGGGTGAACAAGCGCAATGTCATGGTGGTGCTGGACTTTTTCACGGCGGGGGTAATTGTGATGTTTTCGCTTCTGGTGGGCAGTGTGAACCTTGTTTTGCTGATGACAGTCACCCTGATGCTTTTATATGGCATTGCAGGGGCATATCAGCCCTCCGTGCAGGCGAGTGTTCCGGCGCTGGTCCACGCAGAACACATTCTCGAAGCCAATTCTGTGATCAATACCATCAGTGCTTTCTCGAATCTGCTGGGGCCTGTTCTGGGCGGGCTGGTGTACAGCACCTACGGGTTAAAGCCTGTGCTGTGGGTCTGTATGGTGTGCTTTTTTCTCTCGGCGGTAATGGAGCTGTTCAGTCATATCCCATATGAGAAGCGTGCGTATGACGGCAGTGTGTGGAGAATGGTCCGTGCGGATTTTGCGCAGAGCATTGGATTTATCAGACGGGAAAAACCGGTGATTGGAAAGGCAGTGTTTGTCATCTGCGGAGTCAATCTGTTTCTGTCTTCCATGATTATCGTCAGCCTGCCCTACATGATTACACAGGTGCTGCAGCTGGATCCGGCGCAGGCAAGCTGGATGTACGGTTTCGCACAGGGGATACTGGCTGCGGGGGGACTTACAGGCGGGATTGGCGCAGGGATTCTGGCAAAGAAACTGACCCTGCAGAAAGCTGGCAACCTGATTGTGATCTGTGCATTGTGTGTGTTCCCCATGGGAATTACGCTGATATTGTTTTCGTCAGGGATTGTAAATTATATCGTTCTCACAGCCAGCTGTTTTGTCATTATGGTGTGTTCCACAATTTTTTCTGTGGAGATGATGGCCTTTGTCCAGGAGCAGACACCGCAGGAGCTGGTCGGGAGAGTGATTGCAGTCATGCTCACAATATGCATGTGCGCACAGCCGCTGGGCAACGCGTTTTACGGTGTGTTCTTTGAGATCTGTAGAGGCTGCGAGTCAGTGGTGTTCCTGTTTGCGGGCGCGGTGTCGCTGCTGATTGCGATGGGGGCAAAGCGGGTCTTTTATAAATTATAAAAGAGTGCCAAATTACTTGACACACTTTTTTGAATCTTATTCATTTATAAGCGGCGGTTTCTGATAAAGCTTTCGCTCTATCTGCTTGCGCTTCTTGGCGAATGCTTTTAGCGTCTCCTCCGCTTTTTCTTTTTCTGCTATCTCTTCCAGATCCTCTAATATTGCAAGCTGATCAAAGAGATAACAATTTAATTCCTTTTCATTTGATAGCATATGATTTCATTTCCGGCCTGTTTAAATAAGAAAGTTATGAATAGTATACCATAGCAAATGAAAATTTACGATGTATTTTTATACCGCTTTTCAAACACGCTCTGGCACGAAGTTCCTGAAAAGTTTGGAAAACCGCTTGAATTTTAATTCTTACTGATGTAATATTTAAAAAGATTTTCCAAATTTTTTTAACACAAAATCTTACAGATGTCATATATCGGTGTGTTTTTACACAAACCAAGCATCTACAACCATACCCAGGAGTGACCAACTATGAGATTGCCGCCAGCCAGCAGAACGCGCAGGAGGCGAAGAACCGCCCCGATCACGCACTGTTTATCGGATATGCGCCGCTGGAACAGCCCCGCATTGCAGTCGCAGTCCGCATCGCGAACGGGTATGGTTCTTCCAACGCGACAGCCGTGGGCAGAAGTATTTTTAACTACTATTTTGTCCTGGAGAGTCAGGAAAACATAGTGACAGGTGAGGCGTCGCAGGCAGACAACACGAGAACTGATTAAGATGCGGCGCAATTGTTTGACAGATGCCGGGAGTTTCTTTTATAAATCAGGAGGGAAGATTGAATGAACCGCAAATTTTTTAACGGGAAAATAGTGTTTTGCACAATCGGATGTGTGTTGCTGTTAGGCGGCTGTTCCGTCAGGGGCGGCGCAAAGACAGATCTGGCAGATTTGGACCGTGGAAGAACAGAGCGCCAGACAGCGCCGGAAGAGATAAATATGTTGGAAACAGAGACAGAGAAGCCAAGCACTGCCTTGAACGCCTCGCCGCAGAGCACGCTGGAAGAAGCGCCAGTCACCACTCCGGAAGTGACAGAGGCTGACTGGTCCGAGTATTTTCACGGGCTGAACGGAGCGGCAGTACTCTATGATGCTGCGGAGTGCAGGTACACCATATTTAACCCGGAGCTTGCACGCACCCGGCGATCTCCGTGCTCCACCTTCAAGATTATCTCGTCCCTGATCGCATTGGAGAACGGGATTCTCGATCCCAAGGATTCCACACGCACATGGAGCGGCGAGGTGTTCTGGAATGAAGACTGGAATCGGGACATTGATTTTCAGGATGCATTCCGCACATCCTGTGTCTGGTATTTCAGGGAACTTACCGACGCAGTGGGGCAGGGGACAATGCAGGAAGGGGTCAGTCAGCTGCAGTATGGAAACTGTGACATCTCCGACTGGCAGGGGCATCTCAACACCAATAACAACAACCGGGCACTGACCGGATTCTGGATCGAGTCGTCGCTGCTGATTTCTCCGCAGGAGCAGACGGAGGTGATGGAGCGCATCTTTGGAGCGGATTCTATATACACGGAAGCGACGCGGGAGGCGTTGAAACAGGTAATGCTTGTCACAGAACAGGACAATCCCGATGTCAATATTTATGGCAAGACCGGGATGGGCAAGACGGGGGGCGTCACAGTGGACGCATGGTTTACCGGATTTGCAGAGAAGCCCGCGGAGGAGAAAACAATCTATTTCTGCGTATATCTGGGCAGAACAGACAATCAGAATGTGACCAGCGCTGCGGCAAAGGAGATTGCAGTGTCTCTCTTGTCAATGCCGCAGCTCTGAATGAGAAGGCTGAACGCAAGCGATAAAAGAAAGCGGCGTTCAGCCTTTTTGCACTACACATGTCAGTTCGCCGCAGAGGTTGTCCTCCATGTAATCGATCGCTCTCTGAATGCAGTTTATCGTATCCATTCATCTGCCTCCTGTCTATTTCAGCATACACGATTCGCAACGCATTTTCATGACATTTCTTGTTTTGTGCGGCTATCCGCTCTAGCCGCTGAATCGTCAGAATAGTCCAAGCTGAGCGAGGGCAGCGAGCGTGAGCCTGGCCGCGCCAGCGCCGTCTGCCTGTGCTGTATTCTGAATATTTGTGGCAAAGTAATAGACCCTGCCGTCCTTCTCGAGGTATCCGACAAACCAGCCGAGCACGTTTTTGCCGTTCTCATCCCCGGTTCCGGTTTTGCCAAAAAGCGTACCGTTTTCAGCGTCATACAGGCGGATGGCTTCCTTGACCGCTGCAATGTTTTCCGGTGCAAATCCAAACTGATTCTCATAAAATTTTTCCAGCAGCGCAACTTGTTCAATGGGGGAGATCATCAGGGATGAATCGCCCCAATAGGCGGACAGATTTTCGCCGACCGTCTGGTTTCCATATCCGATTTCACGGACAAAATTGCGGATGGCTGGCAGGCCGGCGCTGTGATCGAGTGTCTGAAAATACCAGGTCACAGAATTTTGCATCGCAGTCTGCAGCGTCTGGTCCGCATTCCAGGTATCATAGGGATAGCGCTGCCCGTTCCAGGCAATCTGTGACTGCCGGGGAGCAATCAGACCTGTCTCGAGTCCGAGCAGGGCGCTGTAAATCTTGAACGTGGAGACGGGCGAAACGCGCGTGGACGCAGCTTCTTTATGGTAGATCTGCCAGGAGTCGGCATCCGCGTCATACAGAACAAAACTGCCGTCGTTTTCGCCGAAAACAGCGTCCAGGTTCAGGGAGGAAATATTTTTTGTGCTCTCAGGAAACGCGTAATGGCTGCTGTCGGATGCATTGATTGCCAGCAGCGGTGCGAAGCCTGACAAAAGAAGGGCAGTCAGCGCATAGGCGACGATGCCGCGCAGATTTTTCCGGCGCGACGGCGGCTGGTACGCGGCGATATTCGTGATCCGCTTTCGCATCTGTTCCATGCTTCCGCCGATTCCGGTGGCGAAGGGCGACGGCAGGCGGGACACCTTTTCTGCAAAGTTGATGAGCGTGTGCCCGTAGTCCTCGCAGGCGTCCGCCGCCAGCATGTTCAGCACAGATGTGTCACATGCCACCTCGCGGTCCGTCTTCATTTCGCGCAGTGCATACCAAACAACAGGATTAAACCAATAGAGTACATTTGCGGCGATCGCCGCACAGTTTGTCAGGGCGTCCTTGTGCTTGTAGTGCTGCAGCTCATGCAGCAGCATGTAGCGTATATCTTTCGCGTTGCTGTCTGCGATCAGATGGATCGGCAGGTAGATGCAAGGGCGGAAAAGTCCTGCGAGAACGGGGGATTTCAAGAATGCTGTGCTGTAGACGGGAATCTTTTTTGTGATGCCCGTCTCTGTCAGGCAGTCCTGGTACAGCCGGCGGACAGCTGTGTTCTGCAGGGGCATTGCAGACTGTCTGATTCTGTGAAAGCGGATGGTGGAGCGCGCCATCCAGACGAGCATGGCAGTAATACCGGCCATCCACACGGCAAAGAGCAGGATTCCGGTGCCGGAGGGGGCTTTGCTGCTGACAACGCTGCCGATAACAATCATA
>CAMWOK010000218.1 GCA_947175845.1 uncultured Lachnospiraceae bacterium
AAGTGTTGTTTTTTCTTAATATATGGGAACGCTGTATTTTACCCACAAAAATAAGCCCTGGACAGTTTCATTCGGCATGGGCTCGATGGCGACGGGAAGTTTTCCGCTCTATCATCTGTGGTACGCCGCAAGCGGCGCATGGCTGTTTGACGGCACGCTGCTTATCCGGGCGCACATCATAGACGCATATGTGGGCAGCGTGCAGTTCCAGCTGTCCTTTCAGGAGGATGGACTGACCATATTTATGACCAAGAAGGAGGAGAGCCTCTTTCAGGAGTTTAGCGGGCACCTGTACTGCCGACTGCAGCCGCAGTGTGTGAGCGTCAAAGCCGATTCCCATAACAATCCTGATATCTGCGCAGCTTCACCGTAAACACGGTCTGCACGCCCGGCTCGCTCCAAAGCAGGATATCGCCGCCCATCTGCCTTGCGAGGTTTCTGGCAATCGTCAGCCCCAGGCCGTTTCCCTGGATGCTGCGGTTGCGGGAATCCTCCATTGTGTAGAGCCGTTCGAACACGTTTTTGGCAAACTGTTTTTCTATCCCTTTGCCCCTGTCAATCACGTCGATGGACACACAGTCGGCCTCTTCCTGCAGAAACAGCCCGATATACTTCCCGTCACCGCCGTAGCGTATGGCGTTTGACAGCAGATTGCTGAGGATCCGATTGATGGACTCCCTGTCGCCCTGCACAAAAATACTCTGCTCGGGAATCCCGATATCCACCGTGTACTCCCTCTGCATCAGCAGTTCATAATAGCCAAGCACATTCTCCCTGCACAATTCATTGATGTTGAGCTTCACCATCTCGATATTTTTGTCTCCGGCCTCGAGTTTTGCCAGCGTGAAAAACTGGTCGATCAGCTCCATCACCTGTTTGGCCTTGGCCTCCACCTTCTGCAGATTCCCATCCTCACAGCCGCTCAGGCGCATGATTTCCAGATATCCAAGTATCACCGTAAGCGGTGTCTTGATATCGTGCGAGATGTTTGAAAGCATTTTCTTAGAGGCAATTTCCTGCTTTCTGAAGTCCGCTTTCATCTTCTGCCTGTCCAGCAGCAGCAGGTTAATCTGCCCGCACAGCTCCATCAGCACTTTGTTGTCCGTGAAGACCATCACCTGCTCGTCCGTGTCCTGTTCGAGAATGTCGGACAGCTTTTTGGTGATTTCCCGCAGCTTTGCCTGTGTTCCCCTGTTCATTTCCCATCCCCCAGTTTATATCCGATTCCCCACACTGTCATGACGTACTTCGGGTCGCGGGGATTGTCCTCAATCTTGTTGCGCAGCCGGCTGATGTGGACGTTGACCGCATTCTCGTCGCCCAGGTAGGCGTCATTCCATATAAGTGAGTACATCTGTTCTTTTGTGTAGACTTTCTTCGGATTTTTCATCAGGAGCTTGAGGATCTCAAATTCCTTCGCCGTCAGCTCAATTTTTTCTCCGTTTTTCAGAACCGAGTAATCGCTTGTGTTGAGCGTCAGCTCCCCTTTTGTAAGAATGTCCTCCTCCGCGGGGGGCGCGGCTGTGTACTGTGTGTTTCTCCTGATGTTTGCCTTGATTCTGGCGAGCACTTCCGTCACGGAAAACGGTTTGGTGACATAATCGTCCGCCCCCAGGCCAAGCCCCAGCGTCTTGTCGGAATCTGTGTCCTTTGCGGAGAGAATCATGATTGGCACTGTGCTCGATGCCCGGATGGTCTTCATGACCTCCATCCCGCTGATTTTGGGAATCATCAGATCCAGCAGTACGATGCTGTACTCGTCCGCAAAAAACTGTTCGCAGGCGCTCTCCCCGTCGTAGGCCGTCACCACTTCAAAGTTTTCCGTTGTCAGAAAATTTTTCAGCATCTCGCTGATTTCCGCATCGTCCTCCACCAGCAGGATTTTCATATTCTTTGGATATGGTTTCATGCCCGTCGCCTCCTTTGGTCCTGTCATAACTTTCGCATCATCCAGTACGCGTCTGCATAGGTTTTGTCTGCATATTTCATGTTGTCCGGAAAATGACCATATTTCTGAAAACCGCATTGTTCATACAGTGTGATCGCAGTTTCGTTCTTTGCAATCACTTCTAATTCCGCCTGCTCATAGCCGGTTTGTCTTGCTGTTTCCAGTATGGTTTCCATCATCATCTTTCCGATGCCTCTGCCGCAGTACTCCTGATACAGAGCGATTGCAATGCTACACCGATGGCAGTATCTGCGCTGTGGTCCAATCTGCATGAGCGAACAGTTGCCGACATGCTTCCCGTCTATCATTGCAACGAGCATCAGTTCCCGTTCTGCGTCTATCATTCTCTGAATAAAATTCTGCTCCTGCTCCAGTGACAGCGTGATTTCGTCGGGTTCTCTGATCAGATAGGGTGTCTCCACGGCTATCGTTTTCAAATACCGAAGCAGACTTTCTGCATCCTCTGTTTTTGCATTTCTAAGCACCACCTCACATCCTGTTTTGTCGATCCGCTTCAATGGCTCAAATCTCATACTCGATTCTCCTGTTCTCCTCAATTTTCACACTTGTTCCCGCCAGCTTCCTTATGAGCATCCACCTTTGCCGCATTTTACAACAAATCCTTCTTCTCCACATTGTAGACAGACAGCCACGCTGACACTGCTGCCGCCACGAACAGTATCGCATAAAATGGGATATTGTTCACGAGCGTCGCCGACCCGATATTGCCCTGCGTGAAGCAGACAATGACGACCGACGCGACGATCGCCGCCTTGGAGGACTTCATTTTCAGACCGATTGGAAGCGCGATAAAGCTGATGCTCACCATGGCTGCCGAGCTGACAAGGATGTCCAGCCAGAAAGACGGATCGCCAACCAAAATACTGGCTACGGATATCCCCGTGAAGGAGCGCGTCAGAATCAGTGCGGCAAAAATCACTGCTTTGCTGCCCGCCATCGCCAGAAAGTTGAATATCCACACCGCACAGATTTTTGCCAGAATAATCTTACTGCGCCTGATCGGATACGAAAACATCAGATTGATTGTCTTTTTCTCGTATGCCCCCACGATAAACGCCGCAATCATGACACCAGTAAAAATTATATATGACAGGTGGACAAACATCTCCACAGAACTGGCAAGCATACTTTTTCCATACAGCTGCATCATCTGCGCGGTCTCCTGTGCATCGAGTTCCCGCGCCATAAAAATCATGAACAGCAGAAGGACCGCTGTCGTGATCCCCGCATTGCGCACATACTTTAACACATTATTTTTCTTCCACTCCAGTCGAATCAGCTTCATCATAATTTTGCTCCCTCCTGCGTAATTTTGAGAAAATAATCTTCCAGGCTCTCCGATTTCCTGCCGATAAACGTGATCGCTATGTCGTTCAACGCCAGTGTCTTTGACAGCTCGCTCGTCTGTATCCGATCATCATAGATGCGGATATTGTGCGCGTCCACCACCTTGAAGTTCTTCAGTTCCAGCCTGTCAGCCAACACGTAGGCTGCCGCCTTCGTGTCCGCCACGGCAAGTTCAATGTACGCGGTGTTCCTCTCAGAAATCTCCTGCATGGAAATCTCCCGCTTCATCCGGCCATGCGCGATGATGCCTATCGTGTCCGCAATGCTCTCCACCTCCGACAGTATGTGGCTGGAAATGAGAATCGTTATGCCGTACTCTGTGCACAGCGCACGGAACAGATCGCGCAGCTGCTTCATTCCGGCGGGATCAAGGCCGTTCGTCGGCTCGTCGAGCACCAGAAGCTCCGGTCTGCACAGGATTGCGCGGGCGATTCCAAGGCGCTGTTTCATCCCCAGGGAGTAACGTTTTACCTGCTGTTCACCGACCTCCAACAGCCCGAGCATCTTGAGGGCGTTATCCACACTGCCGGGCGTATGGTAGCCCATGTATTCACAGTGCAGTTCCAGATTATCTCTTCCGCTCATATGTTCATAAAAACATGGAAACTCGATGATGCCGGCCATCCGCTTGAGCACCTCGTAGGACGTCGGTGTGAGTGTCTCCCCGAACAGCTCAACTGTCCCATATGTCGGCTTCCAGAGATTTGTGAGCATCTTCATCACAGTCGTCTTTCCCGCACCGTTGGGACCGAGAACCCCATAGATTTCTCCTTGTTTCACATGGATATCGATGTCCTTTACAAGCTCTTTGCCGTCGATAATCTTGGTTAACTGGTTTGTCTGTATGATCATTTTATCTGGCATTTTTGCTGCCTCCTCTCCTGGCGTGCTGTTATGGACTTGTTCTAAGTTCATCTGTCCTTCCCGCACGTTCTGATATGATTGTAGCAGCTTGGTTTTTCATAACTGTTGACTAATTCTTACGAAATTCTTTCGCGGGAAGAAAGCGGCTCAGACCCCTCCGTGAAAACCCTCCTCCAAAGCATAAATAAAAGCGATACCTCCACAACTATAATACCTGATCCTCCATACAATATCAATCCTGATTTTCCTCCCGGTCAGTCCATTCTGGCACATGTACCGATAAAACCATCACCGCCTGCGCGCCGCACAGTACACCGCAAGCCCCAGAAACAGCACCAGATAAAAGCTGACGCCCCGCGTGATGCACACGGACACCACGAGATAGTTTCCGGCAAAGATACCCTGAAACACAGTCCGGTACATCGCCTCCGTAATGCCCTGCGCGCCGGGAACCGGAAGCATGTCCACCGCGATACAGACCGCCGCCTGCAATAGCACAATGTCCAGCATTGCCGTGCCGGAAAGCCCCAGACCGCAGTACACCACATACGTCAGCAGGAACACGCTGCACCGCTGAACAAATGTTCCAACTGTCGTTATCACAAGCATCCGCTTGTGGCTGCGCAGAAAACAGACCGTCTCATGGTAGCCTGCCAGAAACTGATCCACCTTCTCCCTTCTGGGCACACTGTGCCTCCAGAGCCGCAGGCGCACCAGCAGCCCCTCAACCCTGTAAAAGCACTTCCTGATAATCCCCGGTGAAAACATGACCATCACCAGAGCCGCCACCAGCACAACATTCAGGAAAAGTCCCAGAAAATACAGCCCGTAATATCCCTGCAGATACATCCTGAGCGGCGCCCGCCAGAACAGCAGAATGCCGGCACCAATCAGTGCCAGCACAAATTTGTAAAGCACGGCGACCGTCATCAGAACGACAGATGCCTGCGAGAGCGCATTGCCGTCCTTTCGCATATAATAGAGCTGCATTGGCTGGCCGCCTGTGGCCGATGGCGTGATGCCCGAAAAGAAAAATCCGATAAACGAGTACGAAATGCAGCGAGGGAGCGTTGTCCGCTCCCCGATTCCCCGCAGCAGATACCAAATCATGCATCCCTCCCCCGCCACGAAAAAGACCGGGAGGGGGTTTAAATCTGGCCGCCCCCGCGGCGCCGGCGCCAGGGGGGGGGCGGGGG
>CAMWOK010000219.1 GCA_947175845.1 uncultured Lachnospiraceae bacterium
TCATTGTACGAGTGGCCCGAAAAGCGCTCATAGTCCGCGCGGGTCATCACATAGAGCATCCCCATATCCGCAAAGCCGTACGTCGGGTCCGTGTTGTCAAAGCGCTCCACCACATTTCCCCTGCGGTGCGTCACGACCACGATATTAGAATAATCTGACATATATGTCACATTTCGGTTCTGTTCTTCTGCCGCTGCGGCCATCTGTTCCATCAGAAACTGCCTGTCCCCGCTTTTGGGGATCGCGTCAAAATAGAGCGTCGCGCCGATCTCCTGCTCAAAATTGCTGTTCAGCGAATCCTCCACGCCCGCATACAGACACACCGTTGTCGATATCATCACAAGCACCATCGTGGAGAGCACACAGATATTTGCAAGTCCCACCGCGTTTCGTTTCATGCGGTAAAGCATACCCGAAACCGCGATAAAATGTGTCGTCTGATAATAGTACGCCTTGTTCTTTTTCAGCAGCTTCAACACCGCGATGCTCACGGACACAAAGAGCACATACGTCCCTGCGATCACGAGAATTACCGCCACAAAAAACAGATTCACCGCCTCGAGGACATTTTCAGTCGTCACCGCCAGATAGTACCCGGTCAGAATGCACACAATCCCCACGCCCGCCATAAACCACTTCGCCCGCGGCTCGCGCTCCCCCACACTGTCCCCGTGCAGCAGCGCGATCGGGTCCGCAAGCTTCACCTGCACAAAGTTGTACAGAAGCATCACCATGTATATCAAACCAAACAGCTCCGCCGTCTGCAGACAGCCCCATCCGGAGATATAAAATGGAATACTTTCTGACAGTCCTGTCAGTTTGTACAAAAACATGGACACAAGCTTGTTGAACACAATCCCCGCCAGAAGGCCGCCGCAGACGGAAAGCGCGTAGAGTATCGCCGCCTCCCACGCCATCACCTTCGCGATATGCTTCTTCTCCATGCCGAGAATATTGTAGACCCCCAGCTCCTTTTTGCGCCGCTTCATCACAAAGCTGTTCGTGTAAAACAGAAAAATACTCGCGCACGCGCCCACAACCACTACGCCCATAGTCAGCACTATCTGCAGCATCCCCGCGCCGCGCATCTTCGCGACGCCCGCACTGCCCTGAATGGCGCGCATAATATAGAACATCATGGCGGACACCATCCCCGCCAGCAGATACGGCACATAAAACTGCCCGTTGTTTCTCAGGTTGGTCACAGCCAGCCTGCAATACAAATGATTCATGACACTCCCCCTGTTATTCCTTTCCCGTAACCCTGCAAGAAATCGCATTCAGCCCGTCTTCTGCGTGAGCACCGTCAGCGTATCCGAAATCCTTGCGTACAGCTGTTCGTTTGACAGCTCCCCGCGGTACAGCTGATGAAATACCTCACCGTCCTTGATAAACAAAATGCGGTCGGCGCAGCTCGCCGCCTGGGTGCTGTGCGTAACCATCAGAATCGTCTGCCCGTCGCTGTTAATCTCCCGAAACACCCTGAGCAGCTCCGCCGACGCCTTCGAGTCGAGCGCTCCCGTCGGCTCGTCCGCCAGAATCAGCTGCGGGTTTGTGATGATCGCCCGCGCCACCGCCGTTCGCTGCTTCTGCCCGCCCGAGACCTCGTAGGGATACTTTGCCAGAAGCCCGGCAATGCCAAGCCTGCCCGCAATCGGCGCAAGGCGCTGCTCCATCTCCGCCACCGCCTTTCCCTGCAGCACAAGCGGCAGCAAAATGTTATCCTTGAGCGAGAAATTGTCCAGCAGATTAAAATCCTGAAACACAAAACCAAGATTATCGCGCCGAAACGCCGAGATCTCCTTCTCCCGGATCGCCGTCAGATTCTTTCCGTTCAGCAGAACCGCGCCGCCCGTCGGCCTGTCGAGCGCCGCCAGAATATTCAAGAGGGTCGTCTTGCCCGAGCCCGACTCCCCCATAATCGCCACATACTCGCCCTCCTCCACCACAAAATTCATGTTTGAGAGCGCCTGCACCTTCGCGCTGCCAAAACGGGTCGTGTAGATTTTGCTCACATTTTTTACCTCTAAGATTGCCATAGTCTGTCCTGCCTTTCTAAACACATTGCTTTCTGATTCCAGAAATTGACTGCCAGCCTGCGCACCCGCGCCGGAAGCATACCTTTATCTTTCGTTCCCTGTCATGGATATCATATCCACAGACTGCAAACCTTCCTCTTTCTTCTGCTCTGTGACTATAGTATATCAAAAAAGGAAACGGCCCGCTATTTCATAAGCTTACATTTTCCGCTTATTTCTTGCACTTCTGTAAGAAATAGCACAGTATTGCACAGATATCCGGCACGATTTTTACTGTTATTAATTTTATTCTGTAATTGTGCCAGCTTCTTGTTTTTTTTCGCCATATCCTCTAAAATAGTAATGGAGTTTGAATGAAAAACTGGTGGCAAACGAGGAGATTATTATGACACTAAAAGAACTTGAGATCGGAAAATCAGCTACAGTGAAAAGTGTCGGAGGCGAAGGCGCACTCAGACAGCATTTTCTGGATATGGGTGTAATTCCCGGCGCGGAAATCACAGTGGTAAAACTTGCACCGATGGGAGATCCTATCGAGCTGCGCATCCACGGCTATGAACTTACGCTTCGTCTCGCTGACGCCGCACAGATCACGGTGGAACCTGTTACATCAAACGCGCCTTCCAGGAAAAGAACACCCAGAAAGACCCCGCACCCCGGGCTGGGCGAGGAGGGAATTTTTCACCCGAAAGGCAGCGGCGAACCCCTTCCGGAAGGGACACAGCTGACCTTCGCGCTTGTCGGCAATCAAAACTGTGGCAAAACCACGCTGTTCAACCAGCTGACTGGTTCCAAACAGCATGTGGGCAACTTTCCCGGCGTCACTGTCGACCGCAAGGACGGTGCGATACGCGGCTACGCCCACACAGAAATCACAGATCTGCCCGGGATCTATTCTATGTCTCCCTACTCCAGCGAAGAGCTGGTTTCCCGGGATTTTGTGCTGAATGCGCACCCCAGGGGAATCATCAACATTGTCGATGCCACAAATATTGAACGCAATCTGTATCTGACCATGCAGCTTCTTGAGATGGGTGTACCGACCGTGGTCGCACTCAACATGATGGATGAGATGGCCGGAAATGGTGGAACGGTGGACGTCAATGCCATGGAGTCCATGCTGGGCGTACCTGTAGTCCCCATTTCAGCCGCCAAAAACCAGGGTGTGGACGAGTTGATCAAACATGCTCTGCACATCGCCAAATATCAGGAGAAGCCACTGCGCCAGGATTTTTGTGACCAAAATGACAATGGCGGAGCTGTCCACCGCTGTCTGCATGCAGTTGTTCATCTGATTGAGGATCACGCACTGCAGGCTGAAATCCCTGTGCGGTTTGCCGCCAGCAAGATCGTTGAGGGCGACCGTCTTATCCTGGACCGTCTCAATCTGGATCAGAATGAAAAGGAGACGCTGGAACACATCATTCTTCAGATGGAAAAAGAGCGCGGTCTGGACCGCAGCGCCTCCATCGCTGATATGCGCTTTAGCTATATTCACAAACTATGCGGCCAATGCGTGACCAGACCACACGAGAGCAAGGAACATCTGCGCAGCCAGCGCCTGGATCAGGTTCTCACCGGGAAATACACTGCCATCCCTGTGTTTATCGGCATCATGGGACTGGTATTCTTCCTGACCTTCAACGTGATCGGGGCGTGGCTGCAGAACCTGCTTGCAGGCGGCATCGAAGCGCTTGCAAGCCTCGTCGACAGCCTCATGACCAAAGGCAGCGTCAACGAGGCAATCCACAGTCTGGTTATCGACGGGATTTTCGAGGGAGTCGGCAGCGTGCTCAGTTTTCTGCCCGTCATTGTCACAATGTTTTTTTTCCTGTCCCTGCTAGAAGACAGCGGATACATCGCGCGCGTCGCTTTCTTCATGGATAAGCTGCTGCGTAAGATCGGGTTGTCCGGGCGAAGTATTGTGCCCATGCTGATCGGTTTTGGGTGTACCGTGCCCGCAGTCATGTCCACCCGCACACTGCCGAGCGAGCGCGACCGCAAAATGACCATCCTGCTGACGCCTTTTATGAGCTGCACCGCCAAACTGCCAATCTATGCATTTTTTGTAAATGCATTTTTTCCCCGGCAGGGCGGACTGATCATCACCGGCATCTATCTGCTTGGTATCTTTGTTGGTATCCTCGCAGCACTGTTCCTCAAGAAAACAAAGTTCAGGGGAGAAGCTGTTCCGTTCGTGATGGAGCTTCCAAATTACCGTATGCCAGGCGCCCGCAATGTAATGCTGCTCCTGTGGGAAAAAGCAAAAGATTTTCTGCAGAGGGCGTTCTCCGTCATATTGATTGCAACAATCATCGTGTGGTTCCTGCAAAGCTTTGATTTTCATTTTGATATGGTATCAGATTCGCATGACAGTATTCTCGCAGCGATCGCCGGCCTGCTCGCCCCGCTCTTCAAACCGCTTGGCCTTGGAGACTGGCGCATCTGCACTGCACTCATCAGCGGTTTTATGGCAAAGGAGAGCGTTGTCTCTGTGCTGGAAGTCCTATATGGCAGCGAAGGCGGTGTAACGGCAGCGATGAGCGCCGTGGCCGCGTCCTCCCTTCTTGTATTCAGCCTGCTCTACACGCCCTGCGTGGCTGCCGTCGCTTCCATCAAGCGGGAACTCGGACGGAAATGGGCACTGTATGTCATTCTATGGCAATGCGCCATCGCATGGCTTGCCGCCCTGGCTGTACGCCTCCTCGGGGGAATATTTGTATAAAGCTCTGTAACAGTTCACGGCGAAACGCCTACCACAGACATGGTAGGCGTTTTTTTAACCGCCATCCTTCAAGCAATATGTCTCGGATTTCTTTCAGATAAGACTTGCCCGCAAGTACCCCCTGCTGCCAGTCAATCCTCTTTAACAATCTGCGCGTATAAAATCAAAAAAACCTGAAAAATTTCAGGTTTTCACAGAGGCGCAGATCGGATTTGAACCGGTGATCAGGGAGTTGCAGTCCCATGCCTTACCACTTGGCTACTGCGCCATACAATATTATATGCATATCACTGCATTTTGATGACAAAATTTACTGAATCTAAAAATAGATTCAATGAAGGAACTCCCCGAGTTGGGCTCGAACCAACAACCCCGCGGTTAACAGCCGCGTGCTCTACCATTGAGCTATCGAGGAAAATCTCTCTGCCTTGCAGAGTAATCTATAGGTAAATCAGGAATATATTTTTGATAAAAAGTATTCCCTCAAAACCGAACACAAAAATCTTTAATCTTTCTTCGTCTATACGTTATTCCATCTGTCCACAATTTTAAACAGTCTCTTTCCATTTCTCTGGCAGATGCTTCCTCTCTTCTGATTCCACTCT
>CAMWOK010000220.1 GCA_947175845.1 uncultured Lachnospiraceae bacterium
AAAGAATATTGAATGAAACAGAGAAAGAAAGCTTTCGTATTCTTGCACTGACTTTTACTAATAAAGCGGCGCAGGAAATGAGCGAAAGAATTTTGGAAGGAGTTGATAATGTTGAGCATAGATTGTATGTTGGAACATTTCACTCTTTTTGTTCGGAAGTATTGAGAAATCATGGAAGTTATATTGGTCTTAAGTCGGACTTTGATATATATAGCTCCGATGATGACTTGAATGATGTGATCAACGATATCTGTGACAGATACAAAGACATAAATTCAACATTTCCGGCACAAGAACTTAAGCTGTTAAATATGATCCGTTTCTTCGAAAAAAAACTTTGCTACACTGAGGATGAAATAATTGCTGCTATGCCTAAAACTGAATATGCTGATGCATACAAATGGATATATCAAGAATATCTTAAAATTATGATTGCGAGATGTACTTTGGATTTTGACTTGTTAATTTTATTAACATATAGATTGTTTGTTTGCAAGCCAGCAATTGCCCGTATATATTCTAAAACATATAGATATATTAATGTTGATGAATTTCAGGATACAAATTATGGTCAATATATGCTATTGACCAGTATGTGTGGAAAGATAAATAATAATATCTTTATTGTTGCAGATGATGATCAGGTTATTTACGGTTGGAATGGGGCTGACCACAAACGAATTGCTGAGTTCAAAAATGAATATAAAGCCGATTTGATCCAACTAAATCAAAATTTTAGATGTCCAAGAGAAGTGATTCAAGCTGCAAACAATCTTATTACTCATAATGCGGGGAGAGAAAGGACCAAAAAACCTCTTGAAGCAATGAAGGCAGATACGGATAATAATCCGCATATTTTTTGTAGTTCATATTCTGATGAAAAGTTTGAAGTAAATGCGATCACTGGATTGATTAAGAAAATAGAAGAGGAAAATCCGGATGACTCAATATGTGTCTTGGCAAGGACAAATAGATTATTGGAGCTGGCTTTTCAATCAGCTAACAGCGAGGGAATAAAATGTGAAAAAACAAAAAGAAAAAATGATTTTGAAACACCGTATATTCTTTGGATGTTTCTTTTATTAAAATTGGCAAATCATAGGACAGACAAAAAAATCTTGACACAACTTGTTGGTGTGATGAACGAAGGAATGGAATTATCAGTAAATGATGATGAGGTTATTCTTGAATCAGATATTATGGATGGAGATTTATTGAAAGCATTACGCTCAAAATGTTGCGAAGAATTCGAAGATGAAGAATTTGCAAAATCATTTTCTTTGAACTTAGTCGAGGGAAAAAATTTTATTCAATTTATTGATGATGCATTTGCGTGGTCAGAAATGCGAATATCAGGTATTGAAGATGATGCATATAGGGAACAAATGCTTCAAAATTATGAAATCGAAAAAAAGGTGTGGATTGATTTTCAAAGACATTTGAGTTATAACTATGATTTGACAGAAATAATGCTTTCAACATATATTCAAGAGTTTTCAATGGTTTCAAAGGAAGAAGAACCGAAGAAAGGTTCTGTTCAGTTTCTTACAATACATGCATCAAAAGGAAAAGAGTTTGATCATGTTATATTAATAGGAATGGCAAACGATGAACTGCCGTCTTTTCAGAGTTTGAAAAAAGGGATCGACAGCACCGAAATGGAGGAAGAACGCAGAAATTGTTTTGTAGCGATTACAAGGGCTAAAAAATTTTTGTATTTAACGTACTCAGAGAACTATTTTGGGTGGAAAAAGCAACCATCTTTTTTTCTGAATGAAATGTTTGCGAAAGAATCTTTTGGGAACAGTTTGAGTTCACCAACTATAAAACCACATAAATGAGTAAAATAAACGGATTAAAATGATACGATTTTACCGCAAAAAGCAATGTAAAACAGGATTTGAAAAGTGAAGCACAACATAATTTTCCGCACTTTCGCAGGCGCGACGGACCGATTGCGATCAACGAAAAGCTGTGACAAAAGAAGGAGGCCGGATATGGCAAATGTGATTACGGACGAGACAATCGAGTATGTGGGGATTCTCGCCAAGCTTGCGCTCTCGGACGAGGAGAAGGAGCAGGCGAAGAAGGATATGGGCAGGATGCTCGACTATATTGACAGGCTGGGCGAGCTTGACACAGCCGGCGTCGAGCCGATGTTCCACGTGTTTCCGGTGCAGAATGTGTTCCGCGAGGATGTGGTGACAAACGGCGATGAGCGCGAAAAGACCTTGCAGAATGCGCCCGGCGCGAAGGATGGGATGTTCGTGGCGCCGAGGACATTTGACTGACAGGGGGATGAAAATGGATATTTTAGCATACAGTGCCGTGGAGCTTTCCGCGGCGATCAGGGAGGGCAGCGTCACCGCAGTCGAGGCGATGGAGGCGGTGCTCGCGCGGATTGACGAGAAGGAGCGTGTGCTCAACGCCTACGTGACGATTGACAGGGAGAGGGCGCTTAAGGCCGCTGCTGCCGCGCAGGAGAAGATCGAAAAAGGCGAGCTGACAGGGCCGCTTGCGGGGGTTCCGGCAGCGGTCAAGGACAACCTGTGCACAGAGGGAATGCGCACCACCTGTTCCTCCAAAATACTGGAAAACTTTGTCCCGGCCTTCTCGGCGGAGGCAGTTGTCAATCTTGAAAAGGCGGGGGCGGTGCTGATCGGAAAGACCAACATGGACGAGTTTGCCATGGGATCCACGACGGAGACCTCCGCCTGGGGTGTGACCAGAAATCCGCAGAACACAGATCATGTCCCGGGCGGATCGTCGGGCGGATCCGCGGCGGCAGTGGCGGCGGGGGAGTGTTTCTTTGCGCTGGGCTCCGACACAGGAGGCTCCATCCGGCAGCCGGCATCTTTCTGCGGCGTGGTGGGGCTCAAGCCCACCTACGGGACGGTCTCGCGCTATGGTCTGATCGCGTACGCCTCCTCGCTTGATCAGATAGGACCGCTGACCAGAAACGTGGCGGACTGCGCGGCTGTTCTCGAGGCGGCTGCATCCCATGACCCGAAGGATTCCACTTCGATAGACAGAAAGCGCGTTGGAGAGGACACAGACTTTACGGCGGCATTGCAGGACGACGTGACCGGAATGAGAATCGGGATTCCGCGGGATTATTTCGGGGAGGGGCTAGACTCTGAAGTGCGCAGTGCAGTGCTGGCGGCGGCAGAGGTGCTGGCGGCAAAGGGCGCAGTCGTCGAGGAGTTTGACCTGAGCCTTGTGTCGTATGCGATACCCGCCTACTACACGATTGCGGCGGCGGAGGCAAGCTCGAACCTCGAGCGCTTTGACGGCATCAAGTACGGTCACCGCGCGGCGGCGTATGAGGGGCTTCACGACATGTATAAGAAGACGCGATCCGAAGGGTTTGGCGCGGAGGTGAAGCGCCGAATCATGCTCGGGGCGTTTGTGCTCAGTTCCGGCTGCTATGACGCATGCTATCTCAAGGCCCTGAAAGTGAAGGCGATGATCAAAAAAGCCTTCGACGAAGCATTTGCAATGTACGATCTGATTCTGGGACCCGTCGCGCCGACCACTGCGCCCAGACTCGGCGAAAGCCTGTCAGATCCGCTCAAAATGTACCTTGGGGACATCTACACCGTGGCGGTCAACCTGGCGGGACTGCCTGCTGTCTCGCTCCCGTGCGAGGTGGATGCAAAGGGACTGCCAGTCGGCCTGCAGCTGATCGCGGACAGCTTTCAGGAAAAGAAGCTGATACGGGCAGCGTACACCTATGAACAGGCGCATCACAAGGAAATGAGGTGAAACTATGGCAAAACAGTATGAGACTGCGATCGGTCTGGAAGTGCACGTAGAGCTTGCGACAAAGACGAAAA
Organism: uncultured Lachnospiraceae bacterium; assembly: GCA_947175845.1. Lineage (GTDB taxonomy): Bacteria > Bacillota > Clostridia > Lachnospirales > Lachnospiraceae > COE1. The sequence goes on from CAMWOK010000220.1 coordinate 3,837, forward strand.
TATTCTGCGGCTGCTCCACGGCGTTCGGCGGGGCGCCCAACACCCACACCTGCCCGGTCTGCACAGGGATGCCAGGCGCGCTTCCGGTACTCAACAGACAGGTGGTAAACTACGCCGTGGCGGTCGGGCTTGCGACAAACTGCACGATTGCCCGGCACTGCAGATTTGACCGGAAAAATTATTTTTACCCGGACAACCCACAGAATTATCAAATCAGCCAGCTCTACCTGCCGATATGCAAAAACGGCCATGTGGACATTGAGACGCCCGACGGGACAAAGTCGGTGGGAATCCATGAGATCCACATGGAGGAGGACGCCGGAAAGCTGATTCATGACGCGGGGGAGGACTGCTCTCTGGTGGACTACAACCGATCCGGCGTGCCGCTCATCGAGATTGTCTCAGAGCCAGACATGCGCAGTGCGCAGGAAGTTATCGCATATCTTGAGAAGCTGCGCATGATGATACAGTATCTGGGTGCCTCGGACTGCAAATTAAATGAAGGATCCATGCGCGCGGATGTCAACCTCTCCGTCAGGGAGGCGGGTGCGGAGGAGCTTGGGACGCGCACGGAGATGAAGAACCTCAACTCGTTTCGGGCGATCACCCGCGCGATTGCGTGCGAGCGCGCGCGGCAGATTGCGCTGATCGAATCGGGGCAGCAAGTGACGCAGGAGACGCGACGCTGGGATGATGCGCGGGAGGAATCCTGCGCGATGCGCTCGAAGGAGGACGCGCAGGATTATCGGTATTTTCCGGACCCGGATCTGGCGCCGGTCTTTGTCAGCGACGCGTGGCTGGCGCAGATCCGGGATAGCCAGCCGGAGTTTCGCGGGGAGAAGATGGCGCGCTACAGGCAAGAGTATGCGATCCCGGAGTACGATATCGGCATCATCACCGACTCCAAGCCTCTGGCCGATCTGTTTGAGGCGACTGTGGCGATATGCGGACAGCCAAAAAAGGTGTCAAACTGGCTGATGGGAGAGACGCTCCGGCTGTTGAAAGAGAAGGGAATGGACCCCGAAGATATCGTCTTTTCCCCGGCAAATCTGGCAAAGTTGATCGGGCTTGTGGACAGCGGGGCGGTGAATACCACGGTGGCAAAGGAAGTGTTTGAGGCGATGTTTGCAGGGGATATCGACCCCGAAATATACGTGGAGGAAAAGGGACTGCGGATGGTCAGCGACGAGGGGGCGCTGCGAAACAAAGCAGAGGAGGTTGTCGCGGCAAACCCGCAGTCCGTGACGGATTACCGAAACGGTAAAGAGAGGGCGATCGGATTTCTGGTCGGGCAGACCATGAAGGCAATGAAGGGTAAGGCGGACCCGGGCATGGTGAACAGGGTGCTCAGGGATCTTCTTGATGAAATGTGAAAATATTTTACACAAAGAGTCATATTCCAACATAAACTATAATAAACTGATAGATTTCAACAGTAATAATGTATTTATTACTAATCATTTTATTAATTGTCGCAATTGTATCAAGATTCTTTTTACAT
>CAMWOK010000221.1 GCA_947175845.1 uncultured Lachnospiraceae bacterium
AAGAGGTGTGAACATACTTTTTGTGCACTTTTTATTTTTCAAACACGCTCTAGGATTCTGTCATGAATTTAAATCCACAATCTCGTACCCGAGCTTTACTTCCTTGACGGCGCCCTCCTCATGCCGCAGCAACTCCATCAGCCTGCGGACCGCCATCTCGCCGCTCTTCTCATAAAAGTAGCGGGCGGTAATCATGCTGGGCACGGTGATTCTTGTGATTTCCGAGCCGCCGTGCCCGGCCACCAGAACCTTTTGCGGCACGGCCACATTGTGCTCCTGCAGAAACTGCATGGCGCCGAGCGCCATCGCGTCCGTAGCACATACCAGGCCGTCCAGGCCGTCACACTTTTCCATCAGCTCCCCCGCCTTCTCGTAGCCGGAGGCTATGGTAAAATCTGCAATCGCAACGTTTTCGCCAAGCGCCTCGTATCCCATGTCGCGCACCGCGTCGCAGTACCCTTTGTACCGCGCCTCCCCCGCCGCCTTGTCCTGCCACATGGCACTGATGCAGCCCAGGTGCGTCCTGCCTTTTTCCAGCATCCGCTTCGTGATGTCATAGCACGCGTGGTAGTCGTCGTGGTACACGCAGCAGTAGCCGGGCAGATACTGTCCCACTATCACAACCGGGACGGACATCTCCTTGAGCGCGCGCTTGTGCGCCGGTGTGAACACGGTCGCGATCAGTATCACACCGTCCACCTGCTTGTCGTTAAACGACGACAGGTATTCCACTTCCTTCTGCGGTTCATTCTCGGCGACTGCCAGTATCATCTGGTACACACTGCTGTTAAACTCGCAGAGCATCCCCTCAACGATTCTTCCGATCGACGAGGAGGAGATTTTGGGCACAATCACACCTATCATTTTCGTCTTCTTCGTCCGCAGCGTCTGCGCCTGGACGGAGGGGCGGTACCCCGTCTCCTCCACAACCTTGCGGATTGTCTGCTGCTTCTCCTCAGAGATGTATCCGTTGTTAAAATACCGCGAGACCGCCGCCCGCGAAACACCGGCCATCTTCGCTATCTCTGCTATGTTCATCTGCATCGCCCCTTTCACAATACCCTTTCACACCCACTCCGCCAGAAATGCGCATTCCTGTCAGATGGAACTATACAGAGCAAACGATAACACACACAGAACAGCACAGAGCAAAACCCTGTGCTGTCACAAACCATATGATGTCAGTCTACTTCACTTTCAGATAATAATACCCGTACGCCGGCAGGTTCACCGCATCCAGGCTCACCGCAACGCCCGAGATCAAATCCACGGTATCCTTATCCACTCCGCCGAGCCATGCCGTCCTGTCATACTCGCTGAAATTGAATACGCCATAGACTTTCTCGCCGTCATAATACCTGCCGATGCACAGCACGGACGCATCCCCCGTGTCCACTGTCCACATGTCCGCGTACGAGACAAACACCTTCTGTGTGCGGCGTATCGTCTCAAGCTTTTTCAGGCCCTGGAACATTTTCCCTTCCACTGTATCCATGTCCCTGATATTTTCAGCCAGCTTCCAGTTCATCGGCCCGCGGTGAATGTACCTGGAATCCGCCGCCTTGTTGGGATCCTCCTTGTACTGGTAGTCGTTGACCTGCCCGATCTCGTCCCCGCTGTAGAGCACTGGGATTCCCGACTGCATGAACATGTACGCGTGCAGCATCAAATCCATCTGCACCGCGCGCTCCATAGCGTCGTCATCCCCCTCAAAACCTGCTTTTTCGACACCGCACATGGATGCCGTCGTGCCGCAGAACCGCGCGTCACCCGTGACAGGGTCGGCGTTGTATAGCTCTCCGCGGCTGCGGCTGTCGCCGTCGTATCCCTGAAAATAGTCGTTGAGATACTTCTTGTGCGCCCGCTCCTCCATGCCGTCCATCTTGAGCGCGGCGTAGTCAAGCCCCCAGCCGATATCGTCATGGCAGCGCAGGTAGTTCAAAAACACATAGTCCTTGGGCAGCGCGCTCACGATGTCGAGCTGCTTTTTCAACAGTTTCACATCCCGCGTCGCTACCGTGTGCCAGGTTGTCGCCATCGTGGTGACGTTGTAGAGCATGTGGCACTCCGGCTTCTCGACCGTGCCAAAATACGGAGTTACTTTCTCCGGCTCCATCACCACCTCGCCGAGCAGAAGCACGCCCGGACAGACAATCTCGCTGATCATGCGCATCATGCGCACGATCGTATGTACCTGCTTCAAGTTGCGGCACGGCGTATTGAGTTCTTTCCATATATAAGGAACCGCATCAATGCGGATAATGTCGATTCCCCTGTTTGCCAGATAGAGGAAATTGTACATCATCTCGTTGAAGACGCGCGGATTTTTGTAGTTCAAATCCCACTGGTAGGGGTAAAAGCTGGTCATCACGTAGTGGTTCGCATCCGGAAGCCACGTGAAGTTCCCCGGCGCGGTCGTGGGGAAAACCTGTGGAACGGTCTTCTCATACTGCTGGGGAATTGTGGGATTGTCAAAGAAGAAATAGCGGCTCATGTACTCCCCGTCGCCCTGGCGCGCCCTCTTTGCCCACTCATGATCCTCGGAGGTGTGGTTCATGACAAAGTCCATGCAGACGTTGATGCCCTTCTTGTGGCAGGCGGCCGTCAGGCTGTCCAGATCCTTCATGGAACCGAGCTTCTCCTGCACCCTGCGAAAATCAGACACCGCATACCCGCCGTCCGAGCGGCCCTCCGGCGTGTCGAGGAACGGCATCAGGTGAATGTAGTTGACGTTACACTCCCCGATATAGTCGAGCTTTGACTCCACACCCTTCATATTTCCCGCGAAATTGTCAATGTAGAACATCATGCCCAGCATGTCATTCTGCTTGTACCATCCCTGGTCCGACGCCCGTCTCGCGTCGCTTTTTTTCAGCTCTTTGTTCCTGTCCAGATAGAACCGGCGCATATTGTCGCCAAGCTCGGCAAACATGGCGTCATTGTCGTACAGCTCCATGTAGAGCCAGCGCAGCTCGTCGTGATGACGCGCGAGTCGCTCCAAAAAAACATTGTCTTCTTTTCCCATGACTACACCTCTTATCCCCTTTTTTGATTTACGCCTCTGAACACAAAAATGGTGCTATGATATCTGCGATCCCCTTGTCGTCTGAGTGGCATCTCAGCCGAAGCGGACCTGACAGGTCCAATGCCATCACACCGAGTATGGACTTTGCGTCAACTATCCTGCGTCCGGAGCCCAAATCGAAACTCGCATCAACTTTGTCGATTGAATTCACAAACTGTCTCACCTGTTCTACGTCGTTAAACTGAATATGTACCTGCTGCATAATATCATTCCTTTCTCCAAATTTGTATGGTTCCTCTGAGCCTGTCCCAAAGACTCCTGCAGTCATAGCTGGCCTTTCGCAAAAGCGCACCGCTATGTGTTATCGGTTTCATATACGCCATTATATTACAATATTCAATTTTAATTGTAAATAGTCATTTTACATAATTTTACAGTGAAATTTTTGCACATTTTTGTGTGAACGATTTCATATTGGATTGAAAGCGCCGCACACCTCTACAGCTCCACGATACGATACCCCAGCTTCACCTCTTTCGTGACGCACTCCTCATGCAGCAGCAGTTCCATGAGCATCTGCACGGCGAGCACGCCGCTCTTCTCGTAGGAATAATGCACGGTGATCAGCGGCGGCGCAGTCACTCTGGCCATGTCGGAGTCCCCCTGGCCTGCCACCAGCATCGTGTCCGGCACGGCAATGTGGTGCTCCTGCAGATACTGCATGGCGCCTGCCGCCATCGTGTCCGTCGCGCAGATCAGACCGTCCATTCCGGCACACTTTGCGAGCAGTTCCCCGGTCTTCTCATAGCCGGACGCCACCGTGAAGGCGGCTGTCACCGTGTTGCCCACAAGGTCTGCGCAGCCCATATCGCGCACTGCGTCGCAGAAGCCTTTGTAGCGCGCCGCGCCGACGGCCTTGTCCTTCTGCAGTGCGCTGAGATATCCAAGCTTCTTTCTTCCCTTCTCAAAAAACAGTTTTGTGAGATCGTAGGAGGCGTGATAATCGTCGTGAAACACACAGCAGTACCCGCTCAGGTACTGCCCCACGATCACGACCGGCACGGGCAGCTCCTTCAGGACGCGCCTGTGCGCCGCCGTGAACACAGTCGCCACCAGTATCACACCGTCCACCTGCCGCTCGTGAAAGGCAGACAGGTACTCCACTTCTTTCTGCGGATTGTTCTGGGTGACTGCCAGAAGCATCTGATATTCGCTTTCATTTAATATAGAAAGAATGCCCTCCACAATTTTTCCGATGGAGGCGGAGGCAACCTTGGGCACCACCACGCCTATCATCTTGGTCTTCTTGGTCCGAAGCGTCTGCGCCTGCACGGAGGGGCGGTATCCCGTCTCCTCCACAACCCTGCGGATTGCCTCCTGCTTCTTCTCCGAGAGATGCCCGTTGTTAAAATAGCGTGAGACAGCTGCGCTGGATACGCCTGCCATTTTCGCAATATCCACAATATTCATTGATATTTTCCTTCCTGTCATGGAACCGGCCTGCCACATTTTCTCGCAGTTCCAGTGGAAATCCAGCATGTCTCACGCAGTATGAATCTACAATCTTACAGATTCGCTTCAAAAAACGCCCTGATCTCCGCGCAGGCTGTCTCCTCGTCCGCTCCCTGCACTTCCACCTCCACGGTGTCGCCGCATTTTACGCCCAGCCCCATCACGGCCATCAGCTTCGTGGCGGCCGCGGACTTCTCGCCCTTTTTGAGCACAATCGCGCTGGCGTACTTCTTCGCCTCCTTGACCAGAAGTCCTGCCGGCCTCGCATGAATCCCTACCTCGTCCTTAATCACATAACTGAATTTCTGCATTTTTGTTTCCTCCTTATATTTATAAAATACTTTTATGAAATTGTAAATACCTTTTCCATCACATCCGTCTTTCCTGTCTTCACAATCCTGAAATCCGGGTAGTCGTCGCTGTTTGCCAAAAGTACCGCCGTGGTCGTGCTGTAGCCTGCCGCCCTGATTTTGGCGATATCAAACGTCATGAGCTTCTGCCCTGTTGTCACCTTATCCCCCGCCGCGACAAAGAGCGCAAATCCATCCCCGTTCATGTTCACGGTGTCAATCCCGACATGAATCAGCACTTCCATGCCGTCCGGCCCGCTGATTCCCACCGCGTGGCGCGTGTCTGTCACCGAGACAATCTCCCCGTCAAAGGGCGCCACAACCTCGCCGGTTTCCGGGTCAATTCCCACGCCGTAGACCAGAATCCCGGATGCAAACGTCTCGTCTGGAATCTCCTCCCGGCTGATGATCGTTCCC
>CAMWOK010000222.1 GCA_947175845.1 uncultured Lachnospiraceae bacterium
GAGGTCGCCTCGTCGAGAATCAGCATGGGCGGCAGACAGAGCATCACGCGCGTGATGCACAGAAGCTGCTTCTGCCCCTGCGAGAGGCTTCCGCCGTCCTCCGTGATCACCGTGTCATACCCCTGCGGCAGACGCTTGATAAAGCTGTGCGCGTGCGCTGCCTTCGCCGCCGCGACAACCTCGTCATCCGTGGCATCCGGCTTGCCCATCACGATATTCTCGCGGATAGTGCCCGCATGCAGCCAGGTCTCCTGCAGCACCATGCCAAAGCTGCTGCGCAGGCTTTTGCGCGTCATGTCGCGGATGTCCACACCGTCAACCTGAATCCTTCCACTATTAACATCATAGAACCGCATGAGCAAATTTATGACAGTTGTTTTTCCGCAGCCAGTCGGCCCGACAATCGCCACGCGCTGGCCGGACTTCACCTCGAGGTTGAAATCCTGTATCAGCTTCTGGTCGGGATTGTAGGAAAAATGAACATTTGTCATGGTGATATTTCCCTTAGGCGACTGCAGAACTGCCGCGCCGTCTGCTTCTGGTATCTGCGGCTCCTCCTCGATAAATTCGAACACCCTCCCCGCACACGCGAGCGCTGTCTGCAGCTCTGTCACCACGCCGGAGATCTCGTTGAACGGCTTTGTGTACTGGTTCGCGTAGCTCAAAAAGCTCGTGAGCTGTCCGACGCTGATGCGCCCTTTGATGGCGAGAAATGCGCCGAGGATGCCCACGCCTGCATAGACAAGACTGTTGACAAAGCGCGTGCAGGGGTTGGTCAGCGAGGAGAAGAAGATCGCCTTCACGCTCGCCTTCTGCAGCCTTGCGTTGATTTCCTCAAACCGCTCCATGACCTGCGGTTCGTAGTTGAACGCCTTCACAACCTTCTCGTTGCCGATCATCTCGTCGATCAGCGCAGTCTGCTCGCCGCGCGTCTCAGACTGAAGTTTGGACATGCTGAAGGTGCGCTTAGCGATAAATCCGGCGATAAAAAATGACAGCGGTGTCAGAATAACGACGACAATCGTGGTGGACACGTTGATGGAGAACATGAACAACAGCGTTCCGACAATGGTGACAACTCCCGTAAACAGCTGCGTGAATCCCATCAGCAGACCGTCAGAAAACTGGTCCACGTCCGCGATAATGCGGCTCACAATGTCGCCGTGGGAATGCCCGTCAATGTACTTGAGCGGCAGTATCTGCAGCTTCTTGAACGCCTCGTCGCGCACGTCGCGCACCACCTGGTAGGCGATCTTGTTGTTGCAGGTGTTCATGACCCACTGCACCACCGCCGTGAGCACGATGATGACAGCCATCTTTTTCAGTATACCCAAAATCCCGTCAAAATCTACCGCTCCGGGACCAAGAATGCAGTCCACCGCCTCGCCGGTCAGAATCGGGATGTACAGTGTCAGTATAACCGAAACTGCCGCAAGAACGATGGAAAAAAACAAAATAATTTTATATTTTCCGATGTAGTCTAGGACCTTTTTGAGGATGTCGATTGAATTTTTCTTATCTTTCTTATCTTTCATTCTGGTTACCTCCTGCAGCTTTTTTATCCGGGAACTGCGAATAGTAAATTTCCTGATAAATCACGTTGTCCGCAAGCAGCTGCTCGTGCGTCCCGATCCCGGCGACTGCGCCGTCGTCCATCACGACAATCTTGTCGGCGTACTGAATCGACGCTGCGCGCTGTGACACAATTATGACAGTCATGTCATTTTCCATGTTCTTGATCGCCGCGCGCAGCTTTGCATCCGTGGCAAAATCAAGCGCCGACGCGCTGTCGTCGAGGATCAGGATGTCGGGTTTTCTGACGATGGCGCGCGCGATGGTCAGGCGCTGTTTCTGACCGCCGGAGAGGTTCTTGCCGCCCTGTGCGATCATAAAATCGAGCCTGCCTTCCTTGGTGTCGACAAACTCCTTTGCCTGCGAGATGCGCAGCGCCTCCTCGATGTCCTCGTCCGTCGCATTTTCATTGCCCCACAACAAATTCTCGCGGATTGTCCCTTTAAACAAAACCGCCTTCTGGGGAACGACGCCGATTTTTGCCCGCAGCGCGGAGAGCTCATAATCAATTGCCTTGAAGCCGTCCACAATCACCTGCCCCTTTGTCGCGTCGTAAAAGCGCGGAATCAGATTGACCAGAGAGGTCTTTCCAGAACCTGTACCGCCGATGACGCCGAGCGTCTCGCCCTTCTTCACGACAAAATTAATGTCCGTGAGGGACTCGTCCCCGCCTCCGCTGTAGGTCAGGCAGACATGGTCAAAGATAATCGCCGCGTTCTCTTCCCCTTCATTCATGACCTCTATGTCATTTTTGTCGAGTGTTCCGCTCTTCATGCTCGAGGTGATGTCAAAGATGCCCTCGACGCGCTTTGCGCAGGCGAACGCCTTCGTGAGCTGGATGATGAGGTTTGCCATCTTGACAAGCTCCACCAGAATCTGCGACATGTAGTTTACCAGCGCGACCACCGCGCCCTGCGTGATGACGCCGTTGTCCACGCGGATCGCCCCCGTCCACAGCAGCACGACGAGCGCGATATTGATGATGATGTACGTCACCGGATTCATCGCCGCGGAGATTTTTCCGACAAAGACCTGTGTGTTGAGCAGCAGCTCATTTTCCTGCTCAAAGTCCTCCGTCTCAGACGCCTCGTTGCAGAAGGCGCGGATGACGCGCGCACCCGCAAGATTCTCGCGCGTCCTGCCGAGGATCTTGTCAAGCGCGGACTGTACCTTCTTGTAGAGCGGCATGCTGACGAGCATAATTCCAAACACGACAACCGCAAGCAGCGGAATCGTCACCACAAAGATGAGCGCCGCCTTAACGTCCACCGTGAACGCCATGATCATGGCGCCGAACACAATAAACGGCGAGCGCAAAAGCAGGCGCAGCGTCAGGTTCACACCGTTCTGAATCTGGTTGACATCGCTGGTCATGCGCGTGATGAGCGTGCTGGTTCCGACAGTGTCCAGCTCCGTGTAGGACAGGCTCTGTATGTGTGCAAACAGGGCGTTGCGAAGCTGGGTTGCAAAGCCAACCGCAGCCTTCGCGCTGAAGTACTGCGCTGTCACCGCGCTGATGAGCCCGACAGCCGCCAGAATCACCAGCACCCCGCCCGACTTTAAGATGTACGGCGCATCCCCGCCCGCGATCCCGTTGTCGATCATTGCCGCCATCACGAGCGGAACCATCAGTTCGAAGGAAGCTTCCAGCATCTTGAACAAAGGCGCCAGAATGCTTTCCTTCCTGTAGTCTTTTATGTACTTTAGCAAGCTTTTCATAAAAGATTTCCCCCCTTTTATTTTATGAATGTATGATTAACATTTTCCCGCTTTTTAATGGTTATGCCAGTCGCAGGACGCAAAATTTTCGTCAAAACTGTCATATCCTGCGCAGATCAGCTCCCCTCCCCAGCCGTCAGAAAACTGAAATTCCATAAATCTTCCATGAAAATGAATTCCTTCCGGAATCATTGACTGATACAGCCCGTCAAAATTAAACATCGGATACTGTCTGCGCAACCTGCCTTCGATATCGGGCTTTTCCATCGTTCCATTGTTCGGCTTCCGGTCATACGCCTCATACCCCCATCTTCCGATGGATTCCTGCATCTGATAAATTTCCCTGTCCAGATTGTCCATATCATACCCGTCTAGCGAACCCGGAACCACAGCCTCCTCGATCTCCCAGAAAGGGTATTCGCACGCCTCAAGATCGTCAAAAAAGTGGCAGAGGATGCAGTCGTTAATCTGCTTTATATTTTTCCTGATCTCCGTCTCTTTCTGGTTATAGTACGCCTCAAGCCCCCCTGCGACTGCAGCGCCGTCCGTCCTGTCTTTTAAAAAAGGACGGAGTGGTTCATAGAAAGAGGACTGTTCCCGCCGCAGTTCCCGCAAAATACCCTCGAGCGTATCGCCGATTGTTATATTCCCCTGCCCAAACTCCTTATTCTCATAAACGCCCGCAATCCCCATTGAAAAGGTTCCTCTTGCGAGAAATGTTCCATTTTTATATTGTATCTCTATCATTTCGTTACTCCTGCCTATTTGCGCCTGACATACCGCTTCGAACGTCTTTATCAGGGGATACCTCATAAGACTCAAGCTCCCTGCAAAGCGCCACAAAATCATCATACACCGTGATGGTCTGCAGATATCGGAAATCCAGCGTCAGACCCGAGGCGCGATGCCGCAGAAAGTCCGCATCCCACAGTGGCACGGCGACAAAGCCTTCCCTGTAATCGTACTTAAGCGGCTCATACTTTGCGATATTTGCGCGGAAATATTTGACCTTCGCCATGCAGAGCTTATTGATGCGAAACAGCAGACCTATTATGTCCGTCCGCTCAAAGAATGCATCCTTGAAAATCAAATGCTTATGGGCGTTCTCCTTCTCCGAGTACCAGGCACTGTTTTCATGTTTCAGACCATATTTCTCGATAAGAAGCTGCCTGTCATCTTTCTCACACACTGCCGTTTCCCCCTCATGTTTCGCATCGTTGTGTTCCCCGCGTTCTGGCGGCAGATAAAATACCAGCCGCCGCACACCTTTTTGATAATTTATGGCACTATTTATAATATCATAAATTTATAAGTACATACAACCTGTTAATTCCCTAAATTTTCTGAACGGTTCCTATGATTGTTCCTATGCAAGACGGTGGAATGGGCGGCTGTTTATAAATATCCTTTTATCGCGTTCTATCGCCAAGTGACTTCTCAAGCATCTCACAGCATCTTCTTGTGTATTCTATAAATGAAGCGCTGTCACTCAACATCCCTCGCTGCAGTCTATCACTTGTCTCGATTGCAAGGTGAAATTGCTCCTTCGTAATATCCTTCTTTATCAGGGCTTCTTCGAGTTCATCCATGTCATCCACTATAATTGTCCCATCTGGATAAACTACCAAATCCAGATACAAATCATCAAAATATGGCACTCCATCCGCATCAATGCCCTGATCTGCAATCATATCGATATACCACAGCAGAACATTTTTATGTTCATCCATCATGGCTGTTATACAGTACCAGTCATCCTGCGGCAGGATCGACAACCATTTTATTCCTCTGTCACAGACTACAATATCTTCTCCATTGAATTTCCAGATCTGGATCTTACTTACCTCTTTGATATCCATCAGGCCAATATATCCATGAAACAGATCCGTGTTTACTGTTTTTCCATACAGCTCTCTGGAAGTAATACAGCTCCACTCGTCATATGATAAACGGCTTCTTTTCATAAGTTCCCTCCTCACATTGTC
>CAMWOK010000223.1 GCA_947175845.1 uncultured Lachnospiraceae bacterium
GATATCATTATAAAAGAAAGTGAGCCAAAAGCAAGGCAATGCAGCCGCTTCGTCCTGATTTGTGTTGCCGCGCAGCGGCAAAATGTTGGTTAGTGTGAAATATAAAATTTCACACAGGAAAAACGCAAAAGACAGCGTTTTTCATTTCTATATTGAGCCACCAAAGGTGGCATGGAGGATAAAATGGGCAAAACAGCATTTATTTTCCCGGGACAGGGCTCGCAGTATGTGGGTATGGGAAAAGATTTTTATGATACATATGAGGAGGCAAAGAAAGTCTATGAGCTTGCCGCAAAGGTGTCAGGGCTTGACATGGAGGAACTTTGCTTTGCGCAGAACGATAGACTCAACATCACAGAGTACACGCAGATCGCCATGCTTGCCACGGAGGTTGCGATTCTGAAAGTTGTCGAGTCAAAGGGTGTGAAGGCGGATATCACGGCGGGATTAAGCCTCGGCGAGTACGGCGCGCTGGCGGCGGCCGGCGTCATGGAGCTCAAGGACCTGTTTCACATCATCAGAAAGCGCGGTATCTTCATGCAGGAAGCGTACCCGGATGGCGGTGCTATGACGGCGGTGCTCGGGCTTGACAGCGGTAAAATCCGGGAAATCTGCGAGCAGACACAAGGGCTTGTGACGATCGCAAACTACAACTGCCCCGGGCAGACTGTCATCACAGGCGAGGAGGCGGCAGTGAACGCAGCAGCGCAGGCGTGCGCTGAGGCCGGCGCAAAGCGCTGTGTGCCGCTCAAGGTCAGCGGGCCGTTCCACTCCCGGCTTCTGCAGGGTGCGGGGGATCAGCTCGAGAAAGAGTTGTATGGCATCCGGCTCAAAAATCCGTCCATTCCATACATCAGCAATGTGGACGCGCTCGAGGTGACGGAGGCCGCGCCGGTCAAGACGCTTCTGAAAGACCAGGTATCCAGCCCTGTGTGCTGGCAGCAGTCCGTCGAGAAGATGATTGCGGACGGCGTGGACACTTTCATAGAAATCGGGCCGGGAAAGACGCTGAGTGGATTTATGAAAAAAATCAACAAGGACGTGACCTGCATCAATATAGAAAAGCTGGCAGATCTGGATAAACTGCCAGCAAAATAAAGCGGCGTGCCAGTGCCAGGCAAAATTTCGACGGCGATGCGGTGGCATCGTTTAGAAATTTTAACGACGCAATGGTGCAAAACAGGTGGCTCACAAGTCTGATTTCTGGCCGGATAGAGTACCAGGAGAGCAGACACAAAAAATCAAATACCCAAGAGCGATCAAAAAGATCAGATAAGTAGATAAAGAGTCAGACAGAAAAGGCAGAGCAAGAAAGAGCGAATTGTTTGAACGGGAGGTAAAGGGATGTTAACAGGTAAAGTGGCCCTTGTGACAGGTGCAGGCAGGGGGATCGGCAGGGAGATTGCACGCGCGCTGGCGGCAGACGGCGCGACAGTGATTGTGAACTACAACGGCTCGCAGGAGTGTGCAGAGGCGGTTGTCGCCGAGATAGTGGGAAGCGGCGGCAGCGCGGAGGCAGTGCAGTGCAACGTGTCCGACTTTGCGGCGAGCGAGGCGTTTGTCAAAGAAGTGCTCGACAAATACAAGCGGGTGGATATCCTTGTAAACAATGCGGGCGTCACCCGGGACAACCTGATCATGCGCATGACGGAGGCGGATTACGACGCCGTGCTCGACACCAACTTAAAGGGTGCTTTCAACATGATCCGACACCTCTCGCGCAGTTTTATCAGGCAGCGGAGCGGAAAGATCATCAACATTTCCTCCGTGAGCGGTGTGCTCGGCAACGCGGGGCAGGCGAACTACTCCGCGTCGAAGGCGGGGCTGATTGGGCTTACCAAGAGCGTCGCGCGCGAGTTTGCAAGCCGCGGTGTGAACGTCAATGCAGTCGCGCCGGGATTTATCGACACCGACATGACCAAGGGCATGACGGAGGACGCAAAGAAGACCTTAAGCAGCATGATTCCCATGGGGAAGATGGGCGGCACAAAGGACATTGCAGATCTCGTCCTGTTTCTGGCGGGAGAGCACTCGGACTATATCACCGGACAGGTCATCTGTGTGGACGGCGGCATGTCAATGTGAAAGAAGGTTCCACATGCGGATCTGGAAAGAGCGGATTCGGGAAAGGATAATGGATTATGAAGAAGAGAGTAGTAGTGACAGGAATGGGCGCAGTCACCCCCATCGGAAACAGTGTCGCTTCCTTCTGGGACAGCGTAAAACAGGGAAAAACCGGGTTTGGGCCGATTACCTATTTTGATACAGCGGACTACAAGTGCAAGCTCGCAGCGCAGGTCAGGGACTTTAATGCCGCCGATTATATGGACAAAAAAGCGGCGCGCAGAATGGAACCGTTCTGCCAGTATGCTGTGGCGGCGGCCAAGGAGGCGATCGAGGACGCGAGACTTGACATGACAAAGGAGGATCCCTACCGCGCAGGCTGTGCAGTGGGCAGCGGCATCGGCAGCCTTCAGGCGATGGAGCGGGAGCACACGAAGCTCGAGGAAAAAGGGCCTTCCAGAGTGGCGCCTCTTTTGGTGCCGCTGATGATATCCAACATGGCAGCGGGAAATGTCAGCATTGCATACAATCTCAAGGGCAAGAGCATCAATGTGGTGACTGCGTGCGCCACTGGCACGAACTCCATCGGGGAGGCGTTCCGCACGATTCAGTACGGCGACGCGGACATCATGGTGGCAGGCGGGACGGAGAGTTCTATCACACCGATCGGCATTGCAGGGTTCTCGGCGCTGACAGCCCTCTCCACCTGCGAGGACCCGGCGCGCTGCTCGATCCCGTTTGACAAGGACAGAAGCGGCTTTGTCATGGGCGAGGGCGCAGGCATCGTCGTGCTCGAGGAGCTTGAGCACGCAAAGGCGCGCGGCGCAAAAATCTACGCGGAGATTGTCGGGTATGGATGCTCGTCGGACGCGTACCACATCACATCGCCTGCGGAGGACGGCGCGGGCGCTGCGGCGGCAATGCTGGGCGCAGTGAGGGATGCAGGCGCCTCGCCGGAGGACATCACCTACATCAACGCACACGGAACCTCGACACACCACAACGATTTGTTTGAGACGCGGGCAGTCAAGCTGGCGTTCGGCGAGCACGCCAGGGACATCCGGATCAACTCGACCAAGTCCATGATCGGCCATCTGCTCGGCGCGGCGGGCGCAGTGGAGTTTGTCGCCTGCGTGAAGGAACTCGAGGAGGGATACATCCATCAGACTGTCGGGCTTGTGGAGAGCGACGAGGAGATGGATCTGGATTACTGCAGGGAGAGCAGCAGCGGGGCGTTTGAGTACGCGCTCAGCAACTCTCTGGGTTTTGGCGGGCACAACGCAAGCATTCTGGTGAAAAAATACAGAGCGTGAGGTAAATCGTTAGAGAGAAAGGTGACACGAATGTCAGTTTATACAGTGAAGGAAATTATGGAAATCATTCCGCACAGGCACCCATTTTTGCTGATCGACACGATCGAGGAGCTAGAGGAGGGCACAAGGGCGCTCGGAAAAAAATGCGTGAGCTTTAACGAGCCGTATTTTGCAGGACATTTTCCGGGTAATCCCGTCATGCCGGGCGTGCTGATTGTGGAAGCGCTGGCGCAGGTCGGCGCGGTTGCGCTGCTCGGACTTCCCGAGTGGAAGGGAAAGACTGCGTACTTTGCAGGGATCAACAAGGCGCGCTTTAAGCAGAAAGTTGTTCCCGGCGACGTGCTGATGCTCGAGACGAGGATTGTCAAGGTCAAGGGACCGATCGGCGTCGGCGAGGCGGTCGCCACCGTGAACGGCAAAACAGCATGCCGTGCGGAACTGATGTTTGCAATCGGGGACTGAAAAATAGTTACAGTACTTTGGTCAGGAGGTTGAAAATGGAACAGTCACAGCAGGTAAAAACCGGGAGAAGATTTCCCCTGAATTTGTACAACAGGCTGGAACAAAAGCTGAAAAATAATTCGCAGAGTACGCCGGAAACCGAGGCGGGCATACAGGCGGAGAAAACAGAAGATACAAGTCTCATCAAATGCCCCAGGTGCGGGAAAATGGTGGAGCGCGCGCGCGTGGTAAAGAAAAGATATGTCTGCTACGAGTGCGGCGGGTATTTCCGCGTGAAGACCAACAACCGTATCCGCATGGTCGCGGACGCCAGGAGTTTTGAGCCGTGGTTTGAGGATATGGAGGTCAGCAATCCGCTCGATTATGAGGGGTATGAGGACAAACTGGCTGCGGCGCGGGAGAAGACCGGGCTGAACGAGGCAGTGACTGTCGGGCGCTGCAAAGTGTTTGGGAACGATATCGTGCTTGGCGTGTGCGATTCCCGTTTCATGATGGCGAGCATGGGTCATGTCGTGGGCGAGAAGATCACGAGGGCGATCGAGCGCGCCACGCAGCTAAGGCTCCCGGTGTTTCTGTTCTGCTGTTCCGGCGGCGCGAGAATGCAGGAGGGCATCGTCTCTCTGATGCAGATGGCAAAGACATCAGCGGCAATCAAACGGCACGGTGATGCGGGGCTGCTGTACTGTTCGATTCTGACGGACCCGACGACAGGCGGTGTGACGGCGAGTTTTGCCATGCTCGGCGATGTGATCATGGCGGAGCCGGGCGCGCTGATAGGCTTTGCGGGACCCAGAGTCATCAAACAGACGATTGGACAGGAGCTTCCAGAGGGCTTCCAGACTGCGGAATTTCTGGTGGAGCACGGCTTCGTGGATGGCATTGTGCTGCGCGAGAACCTCAAAAAGACCATACAGTTTCTGATAAAGTCCCATCAAAACACAGGCAAAAAGACCTACGCGGACTTTTACCCCAACACTGAGTTTCATTTTGAACTCAGCGAGCAGTTGAAAGAACAGACCTGGAAGTCGAGGCCGCGCAGCGCGTGGGAGAAGGTCAAGGCAGTCCGTCAGGTGGAGCGCCCTTCCGCGCTCGACTACATGGACAGCATCTTTGACATCTTTATCGAGGCGCACGGCGACAGGGGATTTGCGGACGACAAGGCGCTCATCGGCGGCATCGGGTTTATCGAGGGACAGCCGGTGACGGTCGTGGCGGACATCAAGGGCAAGGATTTCAGGGAATGCCAGGAGCGAAACTTTGGAATGCCGCTGCCGGAGGGCTACAGAAAGGCGCTCCGTCTGATGAAGCAGGCGGAGAAATTCAACCGGCCGATCATCAGCTTTGTCAACACGTCCGGCGCGTTCTGCGGGCT
>CAMWOK010000224.1 GCA_947175845.1 uncultured Lachnospiraceae bacterium
GAAAAAAGAAGAGTTCAAGCTCCCACACGGAACCCCGGCGCCATGGATGAGAACATTCTCGGATATGATGACGCTGCTGATGTGCTTCTTTGTGTTGCTGTTTTCCATGTCGGAGGTTGACGCTGCCAAGTTCGAGGAAGTGGCAAAGTCATTTCAGTCGACAATCAGCATCTTCCGGGCAGGGTCGAAAGCTGTAGGCGATGGCATCTTGGTCAGCAACGGCGTGAGCCAGCTGAATATGCTTGACGAGTACATAAATACAAGCGGTAAGACCGCGGATGCGGATTCTGACAATATCGATCCGACAAAATCCGGCGGATCTGCGGAGGAGAAGCTGCAGGAGGCCGCGGAAAAACTTGATATGACACAGGCGGAACTCGATTCCCTGCGGGATGCGCTGGCAGAGATCGAGGAGGAGAAGATGAAACTCTCCGAGGAGCTTGCAGAGAAGATTGAGGAAGCATTGAAAGACAGCATGATGACAGAACAGGTGGATATTGATTTCAATGCAGATTATGTTACCCTGACCTTGAATGGTGCATTCCTGTTTGACTCGGGAAGAGCCGATATCAAGCCGGATGCAGTTCCGGTACTGAACAAGATCGGCGTGCTTCTGACAAAATATGCGGATTCGGATATTGAGATAGAGGGACATACGGACTCTGTGCCTTTGAACGGGGGCAGGTATGAGAACAACGACGTGCTCAGCAGCTACAGGGCACTGGCTGTCTTTGATTACCTGAAAGAAAATGCGGCGCTTGATCCGGGCATGGTGAAGCATTCCGGCAGGGGGGAGTATATGCCGATTGCCGACAATACGACACCTGAGGGAAGAGCAAAAAACAGACGGGTTGAGATAAAAATATACAACGCATTAAGTGCACATTAATGAAAGGGGAAAATAAAATGAAACGAAACCTGTTGTCAATTATTATTCTGGCATTGCTTGTTGTCAACATTGTGCTGTCAGCGATTATGATGGTGAGTGTGTCGAGTGCATCCAAGAAGACGGCGGCACTTGTGGCCGACATCTCGGCGCTTGTCGGCATCGAAGTAAACGGACTGCCGCAGTCAGACCTCACACAGACGGTGTCCATGGCTGACACGGCTGTACATAACGTTGCAGGCGAGCTGACAATACCGTTGAAGAAGGGCGAGGACGGATCGGACCACTATGCAGTGGGAAGCGTATCCCTGTCGCTGGACACAAAGAACAAAGAATATAAGAACTACGCTGAGACGATGGCGGATATGGACGGAATCATCAAGGATATTGTCTTTGAAGTTATGGGCAACTATACCGTGGATGAGGCGAGAACTGAGTCTGACCAGATCAAGGCTCAGATTCTTGCAAAGCTGCAGGAGCGTTTTGACTCGACGTTCATCTACAGCGTATCATACAATTTCCTGTACAACTGACAGACAGATGGGGAGTAAAAATTTAATAGACGCAATTATGAAGATATAGGGGGGTGAATGACTACATGGGAGAGGTATTATCGCAAAGTGAAATTGACAGTTTGCTGGCGGCTTTGAGCTCCGGTGAACTCGATGTGGAGGATATGCAGGAGAAGGACGAGCGACAAGCCAAGAATTATGACTTTAGCCGGCCTGCAAAATTCTCGAAGGAACATCTTAGAACATTGAACATGATTTTTGACCACTATGGAAGATTGTTGTCGACAAACCTGCCGGTGTATCTGAGAAAAAGTGTACAGGTCAATGTGGCAAGTTCAGAGACTGTAACCTTTGCGGAGTTTTCCAATGCCTTGTCAAACCCGGTGTTACTTACAGTTGTTAACTTTTCGCCGATGCCTGGCTCCATCATCATGGAGCTGACGAGCGGACTGGGATATGCGATCATTGACAGGATGCTGGGTGGAAGAGGAGAAGCGCTTGATAAATTAAGGGATTTTACAGAGATTGAGATGAGCATTATAGAGCGGATTATGGTTATCTGTATGCAGCTTCTCAGGGAACCTTGGAAAAATGTTGCGGAGGTCAATCCATATTTGGAGCGGATCGAGACGAACCCACAGTTTGCGCAGATTATATCGCCGAATGACATGGTTGCACTTGTGACGATGAACGTCAAGATTGGCGATGTCGAAGGTTTGATGAATGTGTGTCTTCCATTCTTTACGCTGGAGTCCGTGATGGACAGATTGAACACCAAGTTCTGGTATTCAAGTATGCAGAAGATGGATGATGAAGATTACGAACAGTTTATCGAATCGATGATACGCAGAGTGGATGTCCCGATCAAGGCAGTGCTGGGAAAGAGCGTCATAACAGTTAATGACTTTGTAAATATACAGGTAGGCGACATCATACGGCTTGACTCCAAGGTTGATGATGAAATGGACGTATATGTGGGAAATATTAGAAAGTTTAGTGCTGTGCCCGGCGCAAGCAAAGAGGCATATGCAGTGAGGGTAACGTCAGTAGTGAGGGAGGAGGAATAAGACAATGGATGGTATGTTATCTCAGGATGAAATCAATGCATTGTTGAACGGTGTGGATTTGTCAGCAGATTCCGGGGCAGATACGTCGGCATCCGCGGCGGGAGGTCCAGCTGGGGACGATCTCACCGATATAGAAAAAGATGCAATAGGAGAGGTAGCGAATATCAGTATGGGCACCTCTGCCACAACGCTTTTTTCACTGGTCAACAGGAAAGTGAATATCACGACTCCGACTGTGGAAATGTGTAACTGGCAGGATGTGTTGAATGCTTATGAGAGACCCTGTGTATTTATTCAGATCAAGTACACAGTTGGATTGAATGGTACAAATATTCTGGTATTGAAAGAACATGATGTAAAGGTTATCACAGACCTGATGATGGGCGGTGATGGCACGAACGTGGAGGGAGAACTCAGCGAACTGCATTTGAGTGCAATCTCCGAGGCGATGAATCAGATGATGGGCTCGTCGTCGACCTCGCTCTCATCAATGCTTGGCAAGACCATTGATATCAGCCCGCCAGAGGCAAGTCTCGTCGATCTGCACTCCAAGGAGCCGAGAGAATTATCGCCGTTCCTCGAGGACAGATTTGTCAAGATTTCATTCCGGATGCAGATTGATGAGCTGGTGGATTCCACACTGATGCAGCTGTACCCGCTTGACTTCGCGAAGTCTGTATATGAGACGTTCATGGCTCAGCAGATGGGTGGAATGTCAGAACCTGCACCAAGTCCCGCGCCTGCTCCGGCGCCCGCACCTGCTCCGGCAGCGCCGAGTCCCGCGCCTGCTCCGGCGATGGACATGGGAATGCCGCAGGGAGGATACGGGATGCCGCCGCAGATGGCGATGCCGCAGGGAGGATATGGAATGCCGCCGATGGGAATGCCCATGGGCTATGGTATGCCAAATGTCAACATACAGCCCGCACAGTTCCAGAACTTTGCTCCGGGACAGGGCGAGATGGTAAGTGCGGAGAGCATTGGGCTGATCAGGGATGTTCCGCTGGAGGTAACGGTGGAGCTGGGAAGAACCAGCAAATCCATTTCAGATATTCTGGAATTTGCCCCAGGTACAATTATAGAACTCGATAAGATTGCAGGTGAACCGATTGATGTGCTTGTGAATGGTAAGTTCGTGGCAAAGGGAGAGGTTGTTGTCATCGAGGAGAGCTTTGGCGTGAGGATTATGGAAATCATTAAATAAACAGATTATTTGATATAATGATTTTCTAATATAAAATGATTTTCAAATATAGAAAGGACAAGATTGATTATGGGGAAGAGAATTCTGATTGTAGACGATGCTGCATTCATGCGAATGATGATTAAGGATATTCTGACGAAGAATGGCTATGAGATTGCCGCTGAGGCAGAGAACGGAAGAATTGCAGTTGATAAGTTCAAGGAGGCATCGCCGGATTTGACGCTTCTTGACATCACAATGCCGGAGATGGATGGCATTCAGGCGCTGAAAGCGATCAAGGCAGTTGATCCGGGCGCAAATGTCATTATGTGTTCCGCCATGGGACAGCAGGCCATGGTTATCGAGGCGATACAGTCCGGGGCAAAGGATTTTATCGTAAAGCCGTTCCAGGCAGAGCGCGTTCTGGAGGCAGTCAAGAAGGTTGTAGGCTAGAGGATATGCTTTTATCATCGACATCGAAAAGGTTTGACTCCATCGGACAATTGTTGACCGTAACGCTGATATTTCTGTTTGTATTGGCTCTTACATATTTCGCCACAAAGCTCACTGCAGGTCTTCAGAAAGGGAGGCTTGCAGGTTCTAATGTGGAGATCTTGGAAACGTTTAAGATTGCGCCAAACAAATATATACAGGTTGTACAAATAGGTAAAAAGTGCTTTTGTTATGTGGTCTGCAAGGACACAGTCACTTTGCTCGGGGAGCTGTCAATGGAGGATACCGCAGCGTTGAACAGGGCAGGGACGGTGTCGCCGGGCAGCATCAATTTCAAGGAAATTTTTGATAAATTGAAAAAACAGCAGTAGTACTTATTTTACATACAATTGTGTGAGGCATAAGGATAGTATGAAATGAAGAATAAGAGCAGAAAGTACAAAATCGGGCAGGAGCTTCGAAAAATTGCATATATGCTTTGTATGGTGGTGATTATCCTTCTGGCAGATATTGCGGTGGCGAACGCGACCAGCGTGGACGACGGTGCCGCTGCGGAGCAGATATTGGATAACCGCCAGGAGGAGAATGAGAACCGCACGAATATCAAGGATGCCGGTTCTGCCGAGACCAGCGAGGAACTCGAGGAGTTAAATATTGCCAACGAGCTCAAAATTACGTTGGACCGCGGCAATGGGGAACTCAGCGGGACGCTGAGGATACTGCTGATTCTGACAGCCATCGCAATTGCACCGATCCTTTTAGTTACAATTACATCCTTTACAAGGATACTGATCGTGCTGCATTTTACGAGGCAGGCTCTGAATACGCAGTCAGCGCCGCCCAACCAGGTACTGCTTGCCATTGCGCTGTTTCTGACCTTTTTTATTATGCAGCCGGTTTTTGGAAAGATATATACAGAGGCGATTGTTCCCTACGATGCCGGTGAGATTGGGTTTGAGGAGGCACTTGAAGTTGCTGCGGCGCCCATGAGACAGTTTATGTTTGAACAGACACAGGCGAAGGATATTGATGCTTTCATGCAGATTTCCAACACAGCGTGGGACGGGGAGACGCAGGCACAGGTTCCGAC